>JAVXCD010000134.1:0-5432 GCA_036659655.1 Alistipes sp. | reverse complement strand
GGTAAACCTATTCGCTAACAAGAAATATCGCTGAGCCCTAAAATGGATCAAACCGTAATTCTCGTTGGCGGAAATACACACACGATCCTCGAGCTTGTCGAGAGGTCGCAAAGGTATGATGCGTGTTGACTTTGCGACCTCTCGACAGGCTCGAGGATCGTACATTGTGACTTTGCGACCTCTCGACAAGCTCGAGGATCGTGTGTATTTCCGCTAACAAAAATTACGGCCAGACCCACTTTTCACCTACCCTTTCCCACCGGGTTTTGCACTTGATCCATTTTCTACGCACCATTTTGACCATCAAGCCGACAAATCTCAACGGGTTCTTACTGTTTTCTCCAAAAAAAATATTACATTTGCATCGCAATGGTTTCAACGACACCTCGGCCGGTGTCGGAATTAAAAGGGAATGCCGTGCAAATCGGTAACAGTTCCCGCTGCTGTAAGTTACGTAAGATTTCAACTCTCTTTGCCACTGACCGCAAAAGGTCGGGAAGGCGTTGAAATTGTAACGAGTCAGAAGACCTGCCTTGTGATTTTAGATTTTTTGCACCTGCGGAGAATGGGGCGGTAATCTGTCGTGAAAGCAATATTTCGGCACATTCAATCTCTTTCCCGCATTGACTTTTGAACGTATGAAAAAGCATCTTCGGGCCGTTATTATCTTGTTAGCGTGTGTGTTTACACTACACGCCTGCATGGATTACGGAGCTTCTGACGAAGAGCCGTTCAACCTCTCGCAGCGGGGTTTGTTCATTACTTGCGAAGGAAATTTCTGCTATGGCAATGCCTCTTTATCATTCTATATTCCCTCTGAGAAGCGGGTCGAAAACGAAATTTTCATCCGAGCCAATGCCTTCAACTTGGGGGATGTCGCCCAGTCGATGACGCTCCACGAGGGCAAGGGTTATGTGGTGGTCAACAATTCGAGTGTGGTTTACGTCATCAACACCGACACCTTTGCGGTGACCGGCATGATCACGGGGCTTACCTCCCCCCGCTACATCCACTTCGCCGACAACGGCAAGGCCTACATCACCGACCTTTACGATCCGCGTGTGGCAGTGGTGGATACGCGCACCAACCGCATCATCGGCCGTATCAGCATGAACGGCCATAAATCCACCGAGCAGATGGTGCAATATGGCTCTTTCCTCTTCACCAATTGCTGGTCTTACGACAACAAGATTCTCATTATCGACACCGAAAAAGACCGGTTGGTGGACTCAATCACCGTCGGACGACAACCCACCTCCCTTGTGTTGGACAAACACAACAAGTTGTGGACACTCACCGACGGGCGATATGCCTCCGACCCTGCGGCTCTCTATCGTATCGACGCTGCCACGCGCACCATTGAGCAGACATACGCCTTCGATAAGGGTGCGCATCCTTCGGAACTCGCACTGAACGGTGCGCGTGACACCCTCTATTTCATCAATGAATCTGTCTGGCGCATGCCGGTAACAGACACCTTTCTACCCTACACCCCCTTTCTCACCTACAACAAGACGCTTTATTACGGGCTGACGGTTGATCCCGTCACGTCGGAGGTCTATGTTGCCGATGCTATTGACTATGTGCAACCCGGTGTGGTCTATCGTTTTACAGCAAAGGGACATCCCGTCGACACGTTGCGCGTGGGGATCACGCCCGGTGCTTTTTGCTTCAAACCAAAAAATCATTAGAACCCATGAGACTCTATCTTCTTTCTTTCGTGCTGCTCTTTGCGGCCTGCAACTCAAGCGACGAGACCGTCAAGTTACCCGTTGATGCCGATTTCAGCCGCGTATATGAATACACACCTGCGCCGGGTCAGTTCATCAACGACGAGTTGTTGTCGGGATTCCGCGGTGAGAATACCCCGGATGCGGCCTGCGCCTATGCCGACAAACGTCTGCGCAACAATACGAATCCCATGAGTTTCGTCTCGTTAGGCGGCTGGGGCGGATCCCTTGTGGTGGGCTTCGACAAAGGCATTGCAAACGACGGCGGCTACAATCTGCTCATCGAAGGTAACGAATTTAACAACTCTTCGGAGCCGGGTATCGTGTGGGTTGCTGCGGACGATAACGGCGATGGCCGTCCCAATGACACGTGGTACGAACTTCGTGGCAGCGAGTCAGGTAAGAGCATCTCCGGTTATGCCGTCACCTATACCCGACCGGCCGATAAAGCTTCTGTACAATGGGTAGACAACCGCGGAGCCAGTGGCACGATCGAGCGCACCGACGAGCACAAACAACCACAGTACTACCCCACATGGATCTCCGCGAACAGCTACACACTCACCGGAACCCGGCTGCCCGACAACGTTGAATACAAGAATCAACAATGGGTAACACTTCCTTTTCAATGGGGTTATGCAGACAACTACTCCACCGAGGGACGCGATCTGTTTCGTATCAGCGATGCGGTGGATGCCTCGGGCAAGGCGGTTCAACTTGCGCGCATTCACTTCGTCAAAATACAAACAGGATGCCATGTGAAAGCACCGCTGATCGGCGAAAGTTCGACGGAGGTTTGCGCCATTCGCAACTACAACCTGCTGAAATAGTCGGAGAATGAAGGGACGGATGTTCTTGTTGGTGTCGATGCTCTGTGCCGTAACCGCTGTGATGGCTGCAACGCCCGCACCGCAAAACGACTCAATCGCCCGTACGCTTGCCATCGAGCAGGTGGACATTGCGGCACGTCGTCCGCTCTCCCGCATCGGCGTACAACGCACCGTGCTCGACACCATTGCTTTGCGCGAAAACATCACCTCTTCGCTGGCCGACGTACTGTCGGCAAACTCGACCGTTTTCATCAAGTCCTACGGACGCGCCACACTTGCCACGGCATCGTTTCGCGGGACATCCCCTTCGCACACACAGGTCACATGGAACGGCATGAAGGTCAACTCGCCCATGTTGGGACAGGTAGATTTTTCGCTGATTCCCTCCTATTTCATCGACGATGCCAACCTCTATTACGGAGCCGGCTCGGTCAGCATTGCAGGCGGAGGACTCGGCGGAGCGGTTACATTGGGTACCGAACAGGTGAAAGAGCCGGGCTTCAACTTGCGCTATATCCAAGGCATCGGTTCTTTCTCCACCTTCGACGAATTTCTGCATCTCACCTACAAAGGCAAACACTGGAGTAGTTCAACGCGAGCTTTGTGCAGCACCTCAAAAAACGATTTTCTCTACACCAACTACCGCAAAAAAGAGTTCACGATGGAGGACGGGGTGATCGTGGATAGTTATTACCCCAAAGAACGCAATAAAAACGGAGATTTCCGCGATGTCCATCTGTTGCAGGAATTTTTCTATCAGACCGACAAGGGGCATCGGTTCTCTCTGTCGGCGTGGTACATGAATTCGCACCGCGGACTTCCCCTGCTGACTACCGACCGCAACGAGGCGAAGCAGGAACGCAACACGCAGGACGAGCAAACAGTACGTGCCGTGGTTGGCTGGGATAGAATCTATGGCGCATGGAAAGTCGCCGCCAAGGCTGGCTACACCTATACCGACCTGCTCTATCTCTACCGCAAAGATCCCGAAGGGCAGGGCACATTCATCGATGCAATTCGTTCCGTCAACCAAACACATACGGCTATGGGCACCGGATCTGTCGAATATTGTCCAAGCGAGAAGTGGATGTTTTCGGCTGATCTCTCTCTCTATCAGCATTATGTGCGCAGTGCCGACACAGCGAGCGTCAACAATGCCTCCACCGAGCGTCCCGACACCCTGCGCGGATACCGCGAGGCTCGATTCGAACTTTCGGGGTTCGTCTCGGCGAAGTGGCGACCCATCCCCCGTTTAGGGTTGGCTGTCAGCCTGCGCGAAGAGTTGTCGGGCAATCGCACCGCCTTCATTCCCGCGGGATTCATCGACTACCTCGCGTCCAAAAAAGGAAACATCGTACTGAAAGCATCCATCGCTCGCAATTATCGTTTTCCGACCCTCAACGACCTCTATTTCCGCCCCGGAGGCAACCGCAATTTGAAGCCGGAGCGGGGCTACACCTACGATGGAGGTGTGGAGTTTGCAGCTCGGCACGGTCGGTACGCATTCAGTGGCTCGGTCACGGCATTCAGTTCCCGAATTGAGGACTGGATCCTGTGGATCGGCACGGCAAAATATGGTGTATGGACCCCGATAAACATCAAGGAAGTACATAGTTACGGTGTGGAAGTGAAGTTCAAGACGGATGCCTCTCTGGGTGGAGCATGGCGGCTGATGATAGACGGTAATTTCGCATGGACCCGCTCTATCAACCAAGGTGAGCCCTTCTCCCCTGCCGACCGTTCGGTGGGCAAGCAACTGCCCTACATCCCCAAATACTCCTCGGCCGTCACCGCGAAACTCCTGTGGCGCACGTGGACGATGACCTACAAATGGTGCTGGTATAGCGAACGTTACACCATGTCAAGCAACGACCTGAGTCGCATCGGCCGAGTGAAGCCCTATTTCATGAATGACCTCGCACTCGAAAAAACATTTTCCCTGAAATGGGCAAACCTCTCGGTCAAAGGAAGTGTGAACAACCTCTTCAACGAATCCTACGAATCGGTGTTGGCGCGTCCGATGGCGGGTATAAATTACGCTATTTTCATCGGCATCACACCCAAATTCTAATTTAGAAACTGTTTGAATTTGTTACCGAGGTTATTTTAGAGCTATTTCTCAAAATAAACGATACTGCTATATGAAAGTAAATTGGAAACCGGGAACAATGATCTACCCCCTGCCTGTAGTGCTGGTCAGTTGCGGAGCTTCACCCGAAGAGTATAACCTGATGACAGTGGCTTGGACCGGCACCGTCTGTACCAACCCGCCCATGTGCTACATCTCGGTGCGTTCCGAGCGTCATTCGTATGACATCATCCGGCGCACAGGCGAATTTGTGATCAACCTCACCACCGAATCATTGGCTCGCGCCACCGACTGGTGCGGTGTGCGCTCAGGACGCGACTATGCCAAATTTTGCGAGATGAAACTCACCCCCGTGCGCGCCTCAGTGGTCAACGCCCCCCTTGTGGAGGAGTCGCCGCTGTGCATCGAGTGCCGCGTGAAGCAGATCATCCCCTTGGGGACGCACGATATGTTTTTGGCGGAAGTGGTGAATGTACTTGCCGACGAGCAGTATATTAACCGCGAAACCGGTAAATTCGAGTTGGAGAGAGCCCATCCGATTGTCTATTCGCACGGCGAATATTTCACACTCGGCAAGGCAATCGGCCATTTCGGCTGGTCGGTACGCAAAAAAGAGAAAGCACCTAAGAAATAGAGGACGAGACCAAATCGTCATTCTTGTTGGCGCAAACCCCTACACGCTCCTCGAGCCTGTCGAGAGGTCGCAAAGATACTGGAAACACATTTCACGATCCTCGAGCCTGTCGAGAGGTCGCAAAGATCACTTGAAAGTTCACGATCCTC
>JAVXCD010000133.1:0-5462 GCA_036659655.1 Alistipes sp. | reverse complement strand
TGCGCAAAATCGTGGGGCAGAGTGTGGCTACCTATAATGGCTTGCGACCGCACCTATCGTGCGGTATGCTGACACCGAATCAGATGCACCACCAACGAGCGGTGGCGATAAAAACGTATAGACGAAAATTGGAGATGCCCGCGGGCATCTCCAATTAGACAAATTTAATTATCTTTGTGTCATCAAACCTGTAACGGTTTTTCAGGACAGGACATGCCCCATTATTTTAAAACAGTTTCTTAACAGGCTATCTTTTGAAAACGAAATCCAGTAGCGCCTGTGCTGCCTCTTGCGGCTCTTCGAGAAAGCCCATGTGTCCGGCCGTGGCGAGCCGGACGATGTGTGCCTGCGGCTGTGTGGCGGTAAGAGCCTCCACAGTTTCGAGGGGAATATAGTTATCCTTCATGCCAAAGATGAAGAGTTGAGGTACAGTCGATTGGCGCAACATCTCCTGTTGGTCTTTGCGCTCCATCATCCCATTGAGTAAGGCGATAATGCCACCCTCTTCGGTGATGAACACCTGTTCTGCAAGATCTTCGATAGCATCAGCCATTCGCGTACGATTCTGCTCCGCAAAGCCTGCGGCAGGGGCAACCTGTGCTAACAACTCTTTTTTTCCGGCCTTGACAAGTGCGATTTCGCGCAGGCGATTGGTTCGTTTTTCCTCGCTGTCGGCATAGGGTGTCGAGCTGAAAAGAACCAGTCCATCGAGCATTTCGGGGTGTCTTTCGCAAAATGACAACGCAACATATCCGCCCATGGAGTGTCCCACGAGGGTGCAGCGGGAGATCCCGAGTGCTTTTAAGGCTGCCGCCACCACATCGGCAAGAAATTCCATCGTGTGAGTTGTTCCACTGACCACCGAAACGCCGTGTCCCGGCAGGTCGAGCGTCACCACGCGCACCTCTTTATATACAAGAGGAATGAAATCCTCCCACACGAGCAGCGATTCGAGGTAGCCATGCAGAAGCACAACGCATTTGTCTCCGACTTGCGAGTCGCAGATGTGCAGAGCCGTTGACCCTGCCATGATAAATTTTTCAGTCATTTTTTGGTCGATTATTCCTCGTCGTCGAGGTAGTCGAGCACGGATTCGGGTTTTTTGTAGACAGGAAGATCATCGTCTTCGTCATCGTCAATTTTGTGATAGAGCGTATGACGCTCTTTACCGCTTTTGTGCATCGGTTCAAGGCGTTTCGCCTTGCGAAGTTCGTCCGCGTGATCTTGTTCGCGGAATCCCTTTGGTGTTTTCATTTGAGAAGAAGTGGTTGATTAAAAATTGTCCGTATTAAATATGCCTTTGAAAATCCTGTGAGCGGCTCCCGAAAGGCGAATGTTTGTATAGGATTGAGTACCTTGCCGGTGATCGAACGCAATGTGAAGCACTCCGCCCGGCATGGTCACTGTAAAATTGGTTGTGCGGGGTTGTGTCGCAAAATTGGTCGCGATCGCCGCCGCTGTTGCCCCTGTACCGCAGGCAAGGGTTTCGTTCTCCACGCCCCGTTCGTAAGTGCGTACTTTGAGAAGTCCGTCACCGGTTATCTGCACAAAATTGACGTTGGTGCCGGCCGGGAACCGCTTGTTGTGGCGGATGGCTCTTCCGCGAGTCACGACATCCACCTGGGCTACATCCTCCACAAATTCCACGTAGTGAGGAACCCCTGTGTTGAGAAAATAAGAGTGGTCGCCCGTTTCGATGCGCTCCACCCCGGTCATGCTCAACTCCACCTCGCCCGCATGGCCATCAATATGCAGTAAACGTGCCGCATGTGCGCCGTCCGGGGCATTGAAATGTTTGGTTGAGCCGCCGAGCCCTAAGTGTTCGCAAAAAAGTGCAAAGCAACGTCCTCCGTTGCCACACATTTCGCCCTCAGATCCGTCCGCATTGTAGTAACGCATGGAGAACGCGAGGTCATTTCCTGCGCGAAGAACCATCACACCGTCGGCTCCGATCCCGAAATGGCGGTCGCAGATCTTGGCGATCAATGCGCTCTCAGCCACCCAAGGCGTGATTCTTGCATCAATGAGGATGAAATCATTGCCTGCTCCTTCGTATTTTGTGAACTCTATCTGCACGGTTTACGGTAGTTATATCCTCACAAAAATAATAAAACTTCTAAAAGTTTTACTACTTTTGTAAATAATTGTTAAAAAAGTCTGTTTTTATGAAGAGTGTGCTTTTCAAACATCGCTCGATTCGTAAGTTTCGCGAGACCCCAATTGAGCCTGAAGTGCTGCAAGAGGTGCTTGAGGCGGCATCGCGTGCTTCTACGTGTGGTAATATGCAACTCTATTCGTTGATCGTCACGCGCGACAAAGCACTTCGCGAGCAACTTGCTCCCTGTCACTTCAATCAGCCGATGGTGACTCAGGCACCCTGTGTGGTCACGGTATGCGCAGATGTGCACCGCTTTTCGATGTGGTGCGAACTGCGGGAAGCCAACCCCGTGTATGATAATTTTGCTTGGTTCCTGAACGCGGCTACCGATGCGTTGCTGGCAGCTCAGAATATGGTAATCGAGGCGGAAGTTCATGGTTTGGGGGTGTGCTACCTCGGAACGACGATCTACACAGCGGCCGAAATTGCGCGGCTGCTGCAACTACCCAAAGGGGTGATTCCGCTCACGACCGTTGTGATGGGTTATCCCGACGAAACACCCGAACGGAGCGATCGTCTACCTCTTGACGGGGTGGTGCACTACGAGAAATACATCGATTACACAGCAGCCGAAATCGACGAGTTGTGGGCGGAGCGTGAGGGGTCGGCATTGACCAAGCAACTGCTGGAGGAGAATAAACTGCCCAATTTAGCGCAGGTATTTACGCAACGACGCTACTGCGCAAAGGACAATCTGGCCATCTCGAAATCCTACTTCGCACTACTCAAGGAGAAGGGTTTTTTCAATAATTAAGTGTGAAACGGGCTGCGCGTCATATCTTGTTTGTCGCGACGTTGAGCATGCTCTGCTCGGCTTGTAGCGTCACGCGTCACATCCCCGACGGAGCCTACCTATTGCAGCGAGTAAACATCGAGGACGATGCGCAGGTGCCTAAAAAAGAGCGGATCACCTCCACTTCTTTGGAGCGATACGTGCGCCAGTCTCCCAACAAACGCTTCCTCGGCACGAATTTCTATGTCTGGATGTATGAGCAGGCGAATCCCGATAAACAGAATAAATGGAACAACCTCAAGCGTAAGATCGGACAGGCTCCCGTGCTCTTTGATCGGAATCTGGCACGTAAAACGGTGCAAAATTTCAAGGTTTACATGGATTCGAAGGGCTTTTTCTCTTCGACGGCGGAGTTTGAGGTAGACACGACCTCGCGCAAGAAAAAGGCCATCGTCACCTACCGCACCACGCAGCGGGAGCCCTATCGCATTGACTCCATCGCGTATGAGTTTCGGGATAAATTTCTGGAGCAGATCATCCTTCCCGATACGATACACACACTCATCAGGCAGGGGCACATCTTCGACATCTCCATCCTCGACAAAGAGCGTGAACGGATCACAACCTACCTCAAGCAACGAGGATACTACAACTTCTCGGTCAACAACATCGAATACATTGCCGACACCCTCGGAGGTGGCCACAAGGTGGATTTGACCGTGGTGATCAAACAATATCTATCGAGATACAACGACCAAGGCGAGGCGGTGTTGTCGAACAACATGGTGTATCGCATTGACGAGATCAATATTTTTCCCAACTACAATCCTTCCATCAACAAGACCGACACAGCGTATCTTCAACGCCTCGATACGGTCTATTACAGAGGGTTGAATGTGATCTACGAGCGGAAGCCCAATGTGCGTCCGACGGTGTTGCGCCGAGCTGTACCGCTCTATCCCAACTATGTGTACAACTCGGATCAGGTGAACCGCACGTATAGCGATCTGATGTCGCTGGGATATTTCAAGAGTGCGAAAATCACCTTTGTTGAGCAGCCGCAGAAGGCTGATTTGGCGAATATGGTGACTTATATCGGCGGGAAGGAGGGGCAGGCCGACTCCACACTGGTCCGCCAGACGCAAGAGGGATATCTTCAGTGCAACATTCAGTGCTCACCGGCCCTGAAGCAGAGTTTCAAAGCCGAATTAGAGGGAAGTACGACCGCGAGTTTTTATGGATTAAAAGCAAGGATCGGTTACCAGAATCGCAATATTTTTCGTGGTGCCGAGGCATTCGATGTCGCCTTCACGGTGGGCTATGAATTTATGAAGTCCCGTGATGCGAAAAAACAGACAGCCAAAGAGTTCGGCGTATCGATCGGCTGGTCTTTCCCACGCTTTCTGCTGCCGTTTAGCACCTCGCGCTTTCGTTCGGTTGTCCACCCCAAGACCAAACTGGAACTGTCGGTGAACTTTCAAGATCGCCCGTTTTATCGCCGCACGCTTTCCAGTGCTGCGCTGACCTACCTATGGAGTGATACGAAATATTCTACTTTTTCGTTTCGCCCGATCGACATCAATGTCGTAGACGTAAGTTATTTAGATGATGAATTCTTGAGTAATACGGAGAATAAATATTTGATAAACAGCTACAAAACTCAATTTATTTCCGGCCTCTCTTTTGGCTATGTCTTCAACAATCAGCGTAAGAACTTGGGGCGCAATGCCACCGTCATCCGATTCAATGTCGAGACAGCGGGTAACCTGATCGACGGACTGGAACACCTCTTCTCGAAACCTAAAACAGGGGAGGATTTCTACACGATTTTCGGCATTCAATATTCGCAATATTTCCGTGCCGATCTGAGCCTGAGCCGCAAGATCATGCTGGGTGAGAAGTCCGCATTGGTGGGCAGGCTCTACGGCGGTGTGGCCATGGCCTACGGCAACTCAACTGTGGTACCCTTTGATCGGCTGTTTTATGCCGGCGGCAGCAATGGCATGCGTGGTTGGGCTCCGCGGACACTCGGTCCCGGCTCGGTTCCCAGATCCACCTCTGAATACCCTACTCAATTGGGCGACATGAAGTTAGAAGCAAATATCGAATTGCGCTTCCCGATTTGGGGCATGATTCATGGCGCGACCTTCCTTGATGCGGGTAATATCTGGTATCTAAAGGCCAATTCGGACTATTCGGACGATGCGGTTTTCTACTTCAAAAATTTCTATAAACAGTTGGGATTCAACACCGGTATCGGTCTGCGGTTGGACATTAAATTTGCCGTGCTACGCTTGGATTGGGGTTTGCAACTGCACAATCCGAATAATCCGGATGGTGAACGCTGGATTCACGATTTCAAGTGGAAAAACATGGCTCTCAACTTCGGTGTGGGCTATCCGTTCTAAGAAACTGTTTTAAAATTTATTCATCTCGCTCTTTTCGCCCCGGTTTTCGCCCTATCAATCCTCATTTAGCCCGCTAAAATCGGGGGTCTAACACGGAAAGGACGCTTCGCTACGTTCAAAATAACACAAAAAATACGCTCCTCGAGCCTGTCGAGAGGTCGCA
>JAVXCD010000132.1:0-5487 GCA_036659655.1 Alistipes sp. | reverse complement strand
CCCGGTCCGTTCACGATGCACCCCATCACCCCGATTTTGAGGTGGGTGAGGTGCGAGGTGCGCAACTTGATGGTCGCCAATGTTTTTTGGAGGTCGTAAAGTGTACGTCCGCAACCGGGGCAGGCGATGTATTCGGTCTGCGACTGCCGCACCCGTGCCGCCTGCAAAATCATCAACTCCACTTTCGCGATCTCTTCCGATGAAAACTGCTCGGCATCAATCCAGATTCCATCCGCCAACCCGTCTAAAAACAGCAGACCCAAGTCCGCCGCCGCCTTCACAGCCACTGTTTCGAGCTGTTGCTCTTTGTATGCGCGCCTAACAACGACCGGCTCCGTGGAGTGCAGGTTCAGAATGGCCGCCCGCAACTCAGCCGTGGGATTTTCGGAGAGAGCCTCCAGAACCCGAAAGCCCGCCATCGGTTGGGTGTGGATGATCGGAATTTGCACTCCGCTACGCCGACGATAAGCGGTCGGCGAGTAGTTCTGTGGATGGGTCACCTCAAAAACGCCCCGCCTATGTTGAAAATGGTCGGCCAAGAGCATGCCCACAGGTATTTCATTTTCAGGTGCTTCAGTCAGCGACACGCGAAGTGTGTCCCCGATGCCGTCGGCCAGCAACGCCCCGATGCCCACCGCACTTTTCACCCGTGCTTCCAAGCCGTCGCCCGCCTCGGTGACCCCCAAGTGAATCGGGTAATTCATCTGTTCCCCCTCCATGGCCTCAACCAATAGCCGATAAGCAGCGACCATCACGCGCGTGTTGCTCGACTTCATCGAAACAGCCACCTGATCGAAGGATTTTGCCTTGCAAATACGCAGGAACTCCATGGCCGAAACCACCATTCCCTGCGGAGTGTCACCCCACTGGTCGAAGACCCGTTTGGCCAGTGATCCGTGGTTAACACCGATGCGAATGGCTACACCTCGCGCTTGACACTGCTCGATCAACGCCTCAAATGCACCCCCCGTAAGGGCGTAATTACCGGGATTGATGCGCACCTTATCCACATACTGCGCGGCCACGGCAGCCACCTCCGGCACGAAGTGAATATCGGCTACGATTGCTGTGCCGAAACCATCTTCACGCAACTTTTGAACGATGTTTTTCAAGTTTTCGCCCTCCTTGCGCCCTTGCGCCGTCAGTCGAACGACTTTGCCGCCGGCGCGATCTATGCGCTCTATTTGCGCCACACAGGCCGCCGTATCGTTGGTATCGGTGTTGGTCATCGACTGCACGGCAAGAGGCCGGTCTCCACCGATCCGAACCGAACCGATGCGCACCTCACAACTGCGACGACGAATGTATTGTGTAAGATCCATTGTTGTCAATTTTAACAACAAAGATAACTCAATTCCCGAATTTTCGTATCTTTGTTGTGTGGAAAACTCTCTGAACAGCGACATTAAGTTCGTAAGCGGCGTGGGGGAGGTACGGGCGAAACTCCTTGATAAGGAGTTGGGAATCCGCACACTCGGTGACGTGCTCTACCATTTCCCATTCCGCTACATCGACCGCACCAAGGTTTATCGCATTGGCGAGATCACCGATGCGGGAGCAACCCTTGTGCAGTTTCGTGCTCGCGTGACGGGCGTGGGCTACGCCGGCACCGGACGCAAAAAACGCTTTTCGGTCTACGTCTCCGATCCCACAGGTTCGGCGGAGTTGATCTGGTTTGCCGGCGTAAAGTGGATCGAGAAACGCATTGAGGTGGGGCGAGAGTACCTGATTTTCGGCCGTCCCTCGTTCTACCGCGACGAGTTATCGCTTGTTCATCCCGAAATAGAGACCATGGAACAAGCTCTCAGCCGAAAAGCCGAAAGTGGTCTACAGGGCATCTACTCAACGACCGAACGGTTGTCGAGTGCACTGGGAACCAAGGGGATGTACCTTATTATCTGCCATGCGTGGGCACTTGCCAAAGAGCGTATCGAGGAGTATATGCCACAGGATGTCTGTGCAAAATACGGACTTGTATCGCTGCGCGAAGCCCTCTACAACATTCATTTTCCGCAGTCCCCCGAACGGCTGCGGCAAGCGCAATATAGGCTTAAATTCGACGAACTGTTAGGTATTCAGTTGGGTATTCAGTCGCGACGCACGGAACGACTCTCCAAAAACAACGGCTTTCTATTCACAAAAGTCGGCACGTCGTTCAACACATTCTATAACCATAAGTTGCCCTTCCCGCTGACCGGCGCGCAAAAGCGCGTCATTCGCGAGATCCGCACAGATACCGTGACCGGCTATCAGATGAATCGGCTGTTGCAGGGGGATGTCGGCAGCGGCAAGACCCTCGTGGCATTGATGTCGATGCTGTTGGCCGTGGATAACGGCTTTCAAGCCTGCATGATGGCTCCCACCGAACTACTTGCTCGGCAGCACTATGCGACTTTTGTCAAGATGCTCGCGGGCATGGAGGTGAAGGTGGCCATTCTGACGGGATCCTCGAAAGCCAAGGAACGCAACGCGGCGTTGGCCGGCATTGCCGACGGCTCGGTACACATTTTATTAGGCACGCACGCCCTGATTGAAGACAAAGTGCAGTTTGCCAATTTGGGTTTTGTGGTGATCGACGAGCAACACCGCTTCGGCGTGGAGCAACGGGCGAGGCTCTGGACCAAGAACGAGCAACCGCCCCACGTGTTGGTGATGACCGCCACCCCGATTCCACGCACACTCGCCATGACGCTCTACGGGGATCTGGACGTGTCGGTGATCGACGAGTTGCCTCCCGGACGACGCCCCATCAAGACGTTGCACTACACCGATGCTGCCCGCCTGCGGGTCTTTGGATTCATGAAGCAGGAGATCAAAAAAGGGCGACAAGTCTATGTGGTCTACCCGCTGATTAAGGAGTCGGAGGCGATGGACTACAAAGATCTTACAGACGGCTACGAGTCTATTTCGCGCGACTTTCCGCTACCCGATTACACAACAGCAGTCTGCCACGGCCAGCAAAAATCCGCCGACAAACAGGAGTCGATGCGCCAATTCACGAGCGGCGAGGCAAACATCCTTGTGGCAAC
This sequence comes from Alistipes sp., assembly GCA_036659655.1. Taxonomy (GTDB): domain Bacteria; phylum Bacteroidota; class Bacteroidia; order Bacteroidales; family Rikenellaceae; genus Alistipes. Next base: position 2,458 of record JAVXCD010000132.1, on the reverse strand, counting down.
CTCGGTGATTGAAGTGGGGGTGGATGTTCCGAATGCCACAGTCATGGTGATCGAGTCGGCGGAGCGCTTCGGCCTGTCGCAACTCCATCAGTTGCGCGGACGCGTGGGGCGCGGTGGCGAACAATCTTACTGCATCCTTTTGTCGGGCGACAAACTTTCGCGCGAGGCACGCGCACGACTGGAGGCGATGTGCGAAACTAACGATGGATTCCGACTTGCGGAACTCGACCTCAAATTGCGCGGTGCGGGCGACCTGAACGGCACCCTGCAAAGCGGTATGGCATTTGATCTGAAGATTGCCAACCCAACACTGGACGTGCAGATCCTGACCCTCGCCCGCGAAGCCGCCGAGGTGCTGCTCACCAACGACCGGGCGCTCACAAAGCCCGGACACGAAGGATTGCAGCGACTTCGGAAACGCTATTCGGGCTGCGAAGAGATTGATTTCTCGATGATTTCATAATAATCTACAACGACAAACCGTTTTATCAATAAAGCATAAATAGATGAAGCAACTGTTATTCTTTTTGTTATCCCTGCTAATTGTCACCCCTCTCTCGGCACAACTCTACTATCCGGGGGAAGTGTTGGACTATCGGGTCAGTTACAAAGCCTCGCTATTTCCCAACACAGAAGTCGGTTCGGTGCAAGTTACCACAACCGAGGAGATGCGCGACGGCAAAGCAACTTACAAAGTGCGGGGACATGGGCTCACGCTGCCCACCTATCGGTGGTTTTTCTCGATCAACGACAGCTATTCGGTGTGGGTAGATCGCGCAACGCTGCAGCCACTGCGTTTCGAGGCGGATATTCACGAGGGAGATTACACCTTTTACAGCATCTATCGCTACAATTGGGAACAAGGAACGGTCGGAACCGAATGGCGACGGAGACAAGAGGCTGTGAACCACAAAACACAGTCCATCAATGCCGCCAGCATGGATGCTATTTCGCTATTTTTCAAGATGCGCAGTGCCGAATCCGACAGTTTCCGTGTGGGGGAACAACAAATTTTGCACATGGTGCTGCAAGACACCATTCGCGACATCAAATACAAATTTATGGGTCGGGAGCAGAAGAAGATCCGCAACATGGGACGCTATAAAACGCTCAAATTCACCTGTCAACTAGGCACTTCGGAGGGTTTCTCATTCACCGACGGCACAGAATTTATCATCTGGATTTCGGACGACGAGAACAAAGTTCCGCTCTACATCGAATCGCCCGTGCGCATCGGCAGCATCCAAGCTTACATATCGGGCTACAAAGGACTTAAATACCCAATGAAGAGTCTAATAAAATAAAAAAACGTATATTTGTAAAATTTTAGAGCAATATGGAGGAGAATAAACAGGGTTACAACCCTTCGGAATTTGAAGACGACAACAACGAGCAACGCTCCAATCCCGAAAAATCTATTCGGGGTTATCGTGTGGTTATCATCCTATTGTCGGTAATTTTAGTCGCCTTATCGGTACTCTATTTTAGCATCCACCGCCAGCAGGTTCTCGACAATGAACTACTGCAATCGGATCGCGATTCAATTCAAAATGACTTGGGCGCACTGATGAGCGACTTCGATAATTTGCAGACCACCAACGACACGCTGAATCAAAATCTCAATGTGGAGCGTGGTCGAGCCGACTCACTGATGACGCGACTGAAGAGTGAGCGCAGGTGGAACCTTTCGAAAATCAAAGAATATCAAAGTCAAGTGAAATTGCTTCGGTCTGTGGCTACAGGTTATGTGCGTCAGATCGACTCCCTCAACACACTGAACAAGCATCTTATCACCGAAAATATCACCTATCGCAAAGAAATTTCGACAGCGCAGATGCGTGCCGAGGTCGCTGAGGAGAAGGCGGTGGAGTTGAACAACAAAGTGCGACAAGGCTCTGTCATCAAAGCTCGTAATATCGGGCTGGTGGCCCTCAATGCGAAGAGTAAACCGGTTTCGCGGGTGAAAAATGCAGCTCGCTTGCGCACGGATTTTGCACTGACAGCCAACGAACTGGCTACGCCCGGCAACAAGGCTCTCTATGTGCGCATCACCTCACCCGACGGCTATGCGCTGACCACCGATGCCATGCCCACCTTCGAATTTGAAGGCGAGCGGCTGAGTTATTCCGCCATGCGCGAGGTAGACTACCAGAACCAAGACCTCGAAGTGGGCATTTTCTACAACAGCAACGGCTTCTCAGCAGGCACCTATCAGGTACAGATCTACTGCGATGGATTCCTGATCGGATCTTCGCAGGTGGCTCTGCGATAACACGGTTGGATTTCAGCACAGCCAAGATCATCATACTCAAGACTATCTGCGCTCCTCAAACTTGTCGAGAGGTCGCAAAGTACACAGTTCACGATCCTCGAGCTTGTCGAGAGATCGCAAAGTAACAATGTACGATCCTCGAGCTTGTCGAGAGGTCGCAAGGTACACAGTTCACGATCCTCGAGC
>JAVXCD010000131.1:0-5493 GCA_036659655.1 Alistipes sp. | reverse complement strand
CGTTTCCGGGCATTTTTAGCCCTCCGATTTCTTCACGCTTTTTTGCCAAGTCGGAAGAGCAGAACAAAACAGAGCAGGGCAAAAAATATGCACGATCCTCGAGCCTGTCGAGAGGTCGCAAAGGTCACGGTTGCTGATTGTCTTTGCGACCTCTCGACAGGCTCGAGGATCGTGAACTGTGTTTCCAAAGTCTTTGCGACCTCTCGACAAGCTCGAGGAGCGTGCATTTTCAAGTGCCTTTGCGACCTCTCGACAAGCTCGAGGAGCGTGGGCAACCAGAGAATGACCGACGCGCTGCATAAAAAAGGCGGCACCATAACGGTGCCGCCTTTCGCGTATTGTAGCGTCTGTTTACCAGATTGTCACACGTTCAGCGACGGGCAGGAACATGGCTCCGTCGGTGATGGCAAAGGTATCGTAGAATGCTTGGATGTTGCGCAGCGATGCGTTTACGCGCCACTTACCCAGCGAATGCACGTCGAGTTTGGTGAGGCGTGCGATCTCCTCGTTACGGATATTTTGCGCCCAGAGAGCTGCGTAAGCGAAGTAGAAACGTTGATCGGCTGTGAAGTTGTCGATCGGAGCAGGGGTGACCTTGCCCAAGGCATTGTGCAGCGCGGTATAAGCCACACGCAGACCACCCTGATCGGCGATATTCTCGCCCAGCGACAGCGCACCGTTGGCATGTACGCCCGGCAACACCTCGATGGCATCGAACTGCTTGACCAGAATTGCGGTCTTCGCCTTGAAGGCCTCGGCATCGGCCGCCGTCCACCAATTATTCATGTTACCGTTCTTGTCGAACTGGCATCCCTGATCATCGAATCCGTGGGTCATCTCGTGGCCAATCACCACGCCGATAGCTCCATAGTTCACCGCGTCGTCAGCCTCTGAATTGTAGAAGGGAGGTTGCAGAATGGCAGCGGGGAAGCAGATCTCGTTGGTCGTGGGGTTGTAATAGGCATTGACCGTCTGCGGGCTCATCTGCCATTCGGCTTTGTCCACAGGCTTGCCCAGCCGTTGAAGGTTGTCGGCAGTTGCCCACTTGTCGGCCGCAACAATATTCTCCCAATAAGAGTGCGCAGGGTCAATGGTGAGTGTCGAATAATCCTTCCACTTGTCGGGGTAGCCGATCTTGACGGAGAAGGTTGCCAGTTTTTCCAAAGCCTTCATCTTGGTCGAGTCGCTCATCCAGTCAAGCGCACCGATATGCTCACCGAGCGCTGTTTGCAGGTTTTTCACCAGCGTGAGCATGCGCTCTTTGTCTTTTTCGGGGAAGTATTTGGCCACGTACATCTCGCCTACAGCTTCGCCCAATGTGCTGTTAGGCACAGCCATAGCACGTTTCCAACGCGGTTTCGGCTGCTGTGTACCCGACATCACGCGTCCGAAAAATTCGAAAGAGGCATTTTGAAAGTCATCACTCAGGTAAGATGCCGCGGCATCAATGTATTGTGCTGCGAGGTAGTAGCGCAGATTCTCAAGAGGTGCTTTCTTCAGAATGTCGTTGGCTGCGGCCATCGACGAAGGGTTGGTGACCAGAATGGTGTCGAACTCGCCGATGCCCATTCCTTTGTAGTAAGCCGTCCAGTCCAGCGCATCGTAAGTCTTGGCAAAAGCGGCTTTGGTCATGGGATTGTACTGTGCCTGCACGTCGCGCAACTGTACATTGGTCCAGAATTTCTCGGCCAAGGCTGTTTCAACACTCATCACACCCTCCACGGCTTTCGAAACCTCCTCGCTACCAAGTCCTACCAAGGTAAAGATCTTCGACAGGTATTCTTTGTAGGCGGTACGGATCGACTCATTTTCGGCATCGAGGTAATAGTCACGGTCGCCCATGCCCAGCCCACTTTGCGAAACGTAGAGAGCATTGATGTTGCTGTTCATCAGGTCAGACTGCACACCCATACCAAAGAACGGATTGCCGATTGCGGTGTGGATGTTTGCAATGATAGGGGTCAAGCCTGTCCGTTCCTTCACAGCTAAGATCGCTTCGATCTCTCCCTTTATTGGAGTAGCGCCCTCGGCATTGAGCCGCACGGAGTCCAGTCCCATTTTGTAGAGGTCGGAGATCTTCTGATTCACACTACCTGCTTCAGCCGGAAGTTTGACCATTTCGGCAAAAAGATCGTTGATGCGAATCTCGTTATTCTCACGCAAAACATCGAAAGAGCCGTAACGAGAAAATTCGGGTTTCAGCGGGTTCTTCACCTGCCAGCCACCCGTTGCATACTGGTAAAAATCGGCATTGGGAGCGACTGTCAAATCGAAATTCGAGAGGTCGATCGCCGGTGTCTTCGGTTGTTGGTTGTGACAACTTGCCATACACACTGCTGCTAATAAAAAAATTGTTTTCATTGTTGGTTCATTATTTTTGTTTGGGACAAAAAAGGGTAGCCGGAACTACCCTATTTGTTTTTAATATGCTGATTGTCAACTATTTTCTGATTGCAGCCACACCCGGAAGTTCCTTACCCTCCATGTATTCGAGCAGCGCACCGCCACCCGTGGAGACGTAACTTACCTTGTCGGCCAGCCCGAACTTGTTGATGCAAGCCACCGAGTCGCCACCGCCGATGAGCGAATAAGCACCCTTCGAAGTAGCTTCGGCAATAGCCTCTGCCACAGCACGCGAGCCCGTAGCGAATTTATCTATCTCGAACACACCCACAGGTCCGTTCCAGAGAATGGTCTTGCAACCCAAGATATGCTCACGGAAGATCTTCTTGCCTTCCTCTGCAATGTCTACACCCTCCCAGTTGTCGGGAATGTTGTCGGCCGGAGCCACCGCCGTGTGTGCATCGGCCGAAAAAGCATCGGCAATCAGTGCGTCGGGCGAAGTCACAATCTTGATTCCTTTCGCCTTCGCCTTCGCGAGGATGTCGAGAGCTACGGGGAACATATCAGGTTCGCAGATCGAGTTGCCGATCTTGCCACCCAAAGCACCGGCAAAGGTGTAGGTCATGCCGCCACCGATGATGATCGAATCGACGCGTTCCATAAGTTTTTCGATGATGGTGATCTTCGAGGAGACTTTCGAGCCGCCGATGATAGCCACAAACGGACGTTGCGGATTCTCCATCATGCTGTCAATAGCCTTCAACTCGCCTTCCATCACATAGCCGAATAGTTTATCGTGGGCAAAATAGTCGGCGATCAGTGCCGTGGAGGCGTGAGCGCGATGCGCGGTACCGAACGCATCGTTGATGTAGCAGTCGGCATAGGAGGCCAACTTCTTCACAAACTCCTTCTGTGAGGCTTTCACCTCTTTTTTTGCAGCAGCCTTCTGCTCGTCGGTTGCATCCTCGGCCAAACCGCGGGGTTTCCCCTCCTCCTCGGCGTAGAAACGCAGATTCTCAAGCAGCAGCACCTCGCCGGGTTTCAGATTCTTAGACAATTCGGTCGCCTTCTCACCCATGCAGTCGCCTGCAAAGATGATCTTGTGTCCCAGACGGGTCTCGATAGCCGGGACAATCTGCTCCAGTGAAAATTTCTTATCGTTGTTTTTCTTGGGACGGCCAAGGTGCGACATAAGGATCACCGAGCCTCCTTTTTCCAGCACTTTCTTGATGGTGGGAATGGCGGCACGAATACGCGTGTCATCCGTCACCTCGCCCTTTTCGTTGAGAGGCACATTAAAATCTACGCGGATAATCGCGCGTTTTCCCTTAAAATCATAAGCATCGATTTTGTACATAATAGTTAATTATTTTAATTGTTTCGTTAAACTTTCAAACACACCAATATAATGGGTGCAAATTTATGAAATAAATTTAGAAATGTATTATTTCGGGAACAGTAAATATATTCTACACAAAAAAAAAGCGCAAGAAGCGCCTTTTTTGTACCACCTACTCTTCTGTGGGATAGAGTGGGTTGCCTGTCTCATCCACATCGACCCAGCTGCGGACGCTGACCGAAGGAAAGGTGATCTCGTTGCCTCGAATCACCGCCTTAAACCGGTAGGAGTTACCGGCTTTCAATTCACCATCGGGCAGCGGAACATCGACGGCAAACGTGCGGGCGGTTATCTCGGAATTGATCCGCACGTCGAACGAAACCGACAGCGGCAGGTCGGTTTTTACGGGCAGCATGATATATTGCGCCAGAAATCCATTGATCCCCATCTTGCTAACCGTGGTTTGGTAACTCGCAACCGACGGAATTACTCCGCTACTCAGCCGCATCTGCGCCCCATCGGTCGAGGCGTACAAGTGAGCCAAAGCCAACTGATTGAGTACGACATCTTCGCCTGCCACCAACTCGAAAGATACTTGCGTGGCGCAATGAAGAAAAACAATGGGAATACCTGTTTGAGAAGAGGTTACATCCTGCTGTAAGCCCGCCCACCACAGGTAATCAATGCCGTTGTACAGCGGTTCGGACAGCCCCTCGACAAAGGCGGGCGCGGGAAATTGCGAGTTGTCCGAAACTCCATAGAAATTGTAGGTACCGTTGGGCAGGTGCATCCGATAGCCGTTGATTCCCGTTAGCAGACCCGGAGTCATCGATAGGTAGGACCCTTGTCCGACGGGTACACCCGACGCATCGGCGGCGGCACCGTCAAAGGCATAGAGTTCCGCCTGCACGTTTTTGCGCACGGGTGAGAGTGCCCGCGTGATGTTACGTCCCTCGACTGAGGCGTGGAAGGTTACCAACGTCGTACCGCCCGTGCCGTCACCACCGTCATTCGGTGGGTTAGTTCCGCAATCAACATAAACGTTGTTTTCGGAACAACTGCCCCATAAGAGGGCGGTTAAGAGGTAGATCATGCGTTTTAGCATGGTTGTGATTGTTTGCATCGTTTTTTAATTTAGGAGTGACCATAAGAAACAGTTTCTAAGAAGTTGTTTGAATTTGTTACCGAAGTTATTTTAGCGCTATTTTTGTTCCGGTTTTTGTTCTGTCAATCCGATTTTAGCAAGCTAAATGAGGATTTACAGGGCAGAAATCGGGGCAAAAAGAGCCGAAAAGAACGAGAGTCATAAATTTAAAACAGCTTCTAAATGCCATAGCAGATTTTGCGCCAAACTGCAATTTAAGTTTTTTGCTGTTTTTTACCCTTCAACTTGCCCTATGGGCTGGTGGAGGTGCCAAATTGGATATTTGGGACTAAGAAGCTGTTTTAATTTGTATCAATAATTTTGTTAAGCATAATTTTACAGAATGCGATTTGCACCATTGCTACAGCCGTATCAGAATAGAACTCATAGTCCATAGCAATCCTGCGGAAGTTTTCCAGCCAAGAAAAAGAGCGTTCAACAATCCATCGTAATGGAAGCACAGAAAACTTTTTAGATGACTCTTCGGGGCGAAGAACTACCTTAAATTCAGCATTGAGTTTATCTTTAACTGCGTCTCTAATTTTTCGCCCCTTGTATCCACCATCGGCCAGTATTTTTTTGAGTTTCGGGGCTTAATGGTCAAAATGGTGCGTAAAAAACATCAACATTCGTTTAATAGTCAAAATGGTGCTTATATTTATCGTAT
>JAVXCD010000130.1:0-5507 GCA_036659655.1 Alistipes sp. | reverse complement strand
GAGAAGGTGGGCAAAGTCATAGGAACTCTGATTGGCCTCTATGGAATATACAAGGCTGCGGTTATTGTGCTATCCACAATCGAACAAGCGCGGCTGACGGCTACTCTCTCGGGTGAGGTGGCTTTATCTATCGCCACAAAGCGGGTGACGATGTTAAATGCCTTGAGATATGTTGCTACAATGAAGTTGAAAGCAGCGCAGGATATGCTGAATAAGGCAATGGCAAAAAACCCTTATGTGTTGGTTGGAATGGCCGTCGCTACTTTGGTGGTGGGTATGTATAAACTCATCACCTATCAGACCGCTGCCGAAAAGGCACAGGAGAAGTTGAATGACGCGTTCAATAGATTCACCTCGGAGACCGCTGCCGAGCAGGTAGAGATAGACCGTCTTTTTGGAAAGTTGGATGCCGCAAAAAAAGGCACAAAAGAGTACGATCAGGCCAAGCAGGCTATTGTCGACAAATATGGCACATATCTCAACGGTCTGAGCGAAGAGATCCGAAGTTTGAACAATGTGGCTGCTGCCTACGAGGCGATCAGTATAGCCGCCAGACAAGCCGCTATTGATCGGGCTGTATCGGATGCCAAGACCGAGGCGATGGACACCTTCAAAGACTCGAATAGTGAGTATTTAGATGATTTACGCAAGGCGATAGATGAAGAGATAAAGAATAAGCGGGATGCCGCCGCCTTATACCAACTCATTGTGCAAAACCTAATGAGCGGCGACAAACTTGACGCTGACACACAAAAGATTATAGATAAATACACCAAAAAAGAGAGAGGTGTTAATGTCAGCGGAGAGGGGTATTCGTCTATAAATAATGAAATCCAAAACAAAGTAAACAAGCTTATTGTCGCAAATAAAACCCTCAAAGATGCTCTCTCTGCTGTTGATACCAAGTTCGGACAACAGAGTAATAATTATCTTTCAATGACCTCCAAGCAGCTTGAGGGGCAAGTTTCCGAACTCAAAAAGCACATCAAGGCGTTAAACGGCAAAGAGGGCACAATTGCCTTGCAGTTGGATTTATCTAAAGCCGAGTCGGCACTAAAAACAATCAAAGATAAAGAGGCACATAAAGACGAAACCAACGCTGCCCGAAAAATACGATACACAAAAGAGCTGACGGAGGCCGAGAAGAAACTTCGCGAGGTAACCGCCAGTACGTCTACGTCCTCCGAGAAAGAACAAGCCGACGCCAAAGCCGAGGTGGATCGTCTCAAGGAGTTGTTGGGACTTAAAAAACAGACTGCAAAATCCACCGAATCAGATAAACCCAAAGATTACACGGAGCAGTTGTCGAAAGATGCACAGGCACAAGCACGCCTTGAGGTTGATTTTGAGCACGCGGTAAGGCAGGCGGAAATTAATGCAAAGAACGAGGGCATTGAAAAAGTCCTTGCTCAAAATCAGCTTAATTTCGATAAAGAGAAAGAGCAGGTCGCGAGACAAAAGGCCGATATGCTCGCCGACATACAAAACTGGGAGCGTAATATTTGGGAGGCTCAGAACCCCAAATGGGAGAAAGAGGGTAAGAAGTTTACGCCTAAAACCACACAGTTATCAAGCGAGCAACTTGCCGGTTTTGAGACAATGGTTACGGCTGCGAGCAAGAAAATGAAACTTGCAAACGAGGATTCACTCAAAAAGATGCTCGATGATTTTATGACCTATGAACAACAAAGGGATAAGATTACGGAGGACTATGCGAAGAAACGTAAGTCTATGCACAACAAGGACGGCTCGTTCAAGGCTGGATTCATGCAGGGTAATGAGGATGAACTGAATCGCAATGAGAATGAGGCGTTGAAAGCCATTGACGAACAGTTTGCTCAACGGGAATCAACCTATATTTCGTGGTGCGAACAAATTACCAATAATTCAATAGAAAGTCTGAAAGATGCCTTGGCACAGGCAAAAAATGAACTCGAAAAAGCCGAAAAACAAGGAGTCGGGGGGAGCAAGTTTGCGGCAGCTCGTGCAAAAGTTAACAAAGCACAGGAGAAGGTCGATAAAACCGATGCCGCAAAAAAAACCTCGCCCGGCAAAAGAACTCTCAAAGAGTGGAAAGACCTGCACGAAGTCCTGCAAGACATTCAGCGCGAATTTGGTAAGATCGGTGATGCCATTGGAGGTGCTGCAGGAGAAGCTATATCGACTGCGGGGCAAATTGCAGGCTCTACGTTAGGCATGATAAACAGCATTCAAAAATTAACAACAACGTCTGTAAATGCAATGACCGGTGTAGCCGAAGTCGGAGCGGCTACAATGTCTACTATTGAAAAAGCGAGCGTCATTCTCGCTATTATAGCCGCCGCAATGCAGGTTGCAATGGCGATTGTTAACCTGTTCAACAATGACGAGACCTATCAGAAAGAGATAGACAAGTTGCAGGGGCGTATTAAACAACTACAATGGGAACTCGATAATGCCGATGCTACCCGCCTGCAAAACAACTCATTCAATGCACTCAAAAAGATCAAAGAGGTGTATGCCGAGACTACACGAGAGGTGCTGAAATCACACGCCGTAATGTACGACGGTTTCTATAAGTTTTTCAAACGGACGACTTACCAGAACGAGATTATACAGAAGTCAGCCGAAAAACTGGCAGCGGCATACGCTAATATTAAATATTCGGCAGATAAGGCTCTTGGTTCGATAAAATACGATGAGGCCAAAAACCAATTAAACAACATAGTCCGGCAGCAACTTCTTATCCAAGAGCAGATTGGGTATGAGTACGCAAAAAAGGACGTTGACGACGAAAAGATTGAAGATTGGAAACTGAAGATACAGGAACTCGGCGAGGAGGCGGTCAAGATTATAAACGAACTTGTAGAGGGCATTATCGGCGGGAGTGCGGCGGACTTGGCCTCCGAGTTGGGCGATGCTTTCATCGAGGCTTTTCAGAGCGGGGAGGATGCCGCCAAGGCTTGGGGCGATGCGGTAAACGATATTGTCGCAGATATTGTCAAGCGGATGCTCGTTCAAGAATTTCTCGAAAAACCTCTTGGAAGCCTTTTCGATAAATACAAAGAGAAATGGTTTAATGAAGGACAGCCTTGGACATTCGATACCGTAAACAACAGTATGTTGGAGTTTGCATCAGACCTAAATGGGCTGATAAATAACTTTCAAAGTGGAATGGATGGTTTGCCTGATGAATTGAGGGATATGCTATTGGGTGGTGCGAAACGTGAATCATCGGGCAAAGGCATGGCAGCCTCTATGACCCAAGATTCAGCGGATGAACTCAACGGACAATTCCGCATGTGGGGTTCTATCTTATTCGATGTACGAGGTAATCAACTGCAAATGCTGGAACTTCAGCGCACGCAACTACCCAACCTGCAACACTTAGCACAACTCACCCTGTTGCCCGTGATTGCCGAGAACACGGCCTACTGCCGCAAATTAGAGGGCATTGAGCAGGATATGGGTTACATGCGGCGAGCCATAGAGACGATCAGAGACAAAGGAATAACAATTAAAAGATAGATGATGACAGCACAAGAGATACTGAAACAGGCCAAGCCCCTTGGGGTGTGCCACCGCTTGACAGGGCGTGAGAGTACGCGCGAACTAATGCGTCTGGTCTTCACCCCTCAAGGCATTGAGTTCTGCACCAAACACCACTTCCCGACCATGGAGATCTTTCGCGAGTTTAAGGGCAAGGAGGCGGAGGGAAACGGTATTTTCATCGACACCCGCACCGAGCAACACAACATCGAACGGGTGATGCTGGTGGGAGATACCAACGCCACCCTGATCTACGACGGTGCCGCCAAGCGTTATCAGGTGGTCTTGATGCACGGGGCGCGGGCTATGATCAAGGCTTCGGGTTATGCGGTGGTCTTTGTGACCAATGCCGGCGGGGAGGTTGTGACTGACATTCGGGATTTCGCAATGGTATTATGATAGGACAACTTTACATAGACGGCAAGGATGCCCACAGCATCTATGGGGTGTTTCTCCTTAAGGGGAGTTATGCCCCCCTGATCGGTTATCCGCCCCTGAAAAAGGTGGCGACGAATGACTGGCAAGAGGTTGACGGAATAGAGGTTGATCTGTCTGCTCCGGTGTTAGATACACGCGAGTTCACCCTCAAGTTCGCCGCCCACAACAAACCCAAGGTGAATGATCTGCTTGTGGCACTCTCGCAAGGAGCGTATCACACTTTTGAGTTTCGTGAGTTGGGTAGGACTTATAAATTACGGTTGGTCTCGATGCCCGGCAGAGAGATATGGCGCAACACGGAACTCTTTTCGCTGCAATTTTCCGACGATTTCCCGCTCTTGGACTACGTCTATCTCTCGCCCATTCCTTTGGTCAACGCGGGGCGCGAGGGCTACAAGTTAGACGGCAAACCGTTTTCAGCGTACGGTGTACATGTACTCAAGGGTGCAGATGAGATTGCAAAATCGACGGCTGTGAAGAAAAATCTGCTACGCAACATCAACTCGCAGAGCGGAGTGATTTACGACGGGCACGCTGTCACCTATCAGTCCGGGGATGTGAAGATAAACTGTTTTATGCGTCCCGAGACCGTAGCGGAGTTCTGGCGTAACTACAACGCCCTGCTCTACGACTTGACGCGTCCCGGTGAGCGGTTGTTGTACTGCGAGGCCACGGGTAAGCAGTACCCCTGTCATTACAAAAGTGCCACGGTTTCCGATTTTACATTGTCGGATAAGGTGTGGTGTGAATTTGCGATTACCCTGACTGTTATTGCGCCGGGTGTCACACCAAAAATATAATCTATGGATTGGACAACAATAATCGTAGCGATTGTATCTGCCCTGCTAACCAGTGGCGGGCTGGCGAGCATCTTTTTCTTCAGGGAGAACAAGCGAGCCAAGCAACTTGAGAACGAAACAACGGCCTCGGCACAGTGGCGGGAGTTGTACGACAAGAGTGAGGCGAAGGTGGATTCACAGACGCTGAAAATAGATGCCATGTACAAAGAAAATAACTATCTGCGAGATCAGAACAACAACATAACCACCCAAAATGCGGTGCTCAAGATGTACAAGTGTGAGTTTCTCGCCTGCACAAACCGCAAGCCTCCTTTTGGATCACAAATAAATCAAAAATAGCATGAAACACTTCACCCTTTTAGAATTTACCTTTTCCAAAAATGCCCAAGCCGAGCATCTGGACAATACACCCACCCCTGCACACCGGCAGAACATCGAGGAACTATGTACCATGCTCTTAGATCCCCTGCGCGAGGCGTGGGCAATCGAATGCGCGCACGCTCAACTGGGTACGCCTGCACTGCGCGTCTCGTCCGGCTACCGGGGCTTTCGGGTCAACAAGTCCGCCGGGGGTGCTGCAACTTCGGCACACTGCGTGGGTTACGCGGCCGACCTTGTGCCCCTAAATGGGAAGTTAGCCCTCTTTCGGGACTTCACACGTGGGTGGCTCAAAGGCAGGGCTTACGATCAGATGATCTCCGAAAATGAGACCAACGGCGTACCGGTATGGATTCATTTCGG
>JAVXCD010000129.1:0-5537 GCA_036659655.1 Alistipes sp. | reverse complement strand
AACTTTTCATTCATTCAGTATAACGCACAGTGTCTTTGCAACCTCTCGATAGGCTCGAGGATCGGGAACTGTTTTCTTTGCAACCTCTCGATAGGCTCGAGGATCGTGAACTGTTTTCTTTGCGACCTCTCGATAAGCTCGAGGATCGGGAACTGTTTCCTTTGCGACCTCTCGATAGGCTGGAAGGTAGTAGATGAAATTCTCAGCATCAACCTTGATTTTTATACTATCTCAAAAATTAACCTCTGCCAACGATCACATCAAAATAGGGCTTATTTTCTAACAATACGACATCTATTATAGTGAAATTGCTTACGAATTATTAATTTATGCCTTTATTTTGCAATATATAATATATAATTGTATATTTGTATTTAGAAACCTAAATCTAAAATAAAGATATGAATAAAACCAACGTACAAGAGTTGCACGATGTGGTGATTCGCTTTTCAGGCGATTCAGGCGACGGTATGCAGCTCACCGGTACACTTTTCTCCGACACTTCGGCTTTGCTTGGAAACGGAATTTCTACATTCCCCGACTACCCTGCCGAAATACGCGCCCCACAAGGTACTGTGGCCGGCGTTTCGGGTTTTCAAGTTCACTTTGGTGATCGTAAACAACTGAACCCCGGTGATTATTGTGACGTGCTCGTGGCAATGAATCCTGCCGCATTGAAGGCCAATCGCAAATGGCTCAAGAAAGCAGCTACCATCATCCTTGATGCTGATTCACTCACTGAGGAGCACATCCAACGAGCCGGCTTTGCCACACTCGACCCCATCGCCGAATTGGGATTGGAGGAGTACAACATCATCTGCCCAAATATCACGGGCATGACCAAAGATGCACTTGCCCAGACCGGACTTGATAATAAGTCGGTGATAAAATGCAAAAATATGTTTGCCTTGGGAGTCTGCTTCTTCCTCTACAATCGTCCGGATGATCACGCGAAAAAATATTTGGAATCAAAATTCGCGAAGAAAAACCCCGTGATTGCACAAGCCAACATCTTGGCTATGGAGGCCGGATACAACTATGCGGCTAACACGCATCAATTTGCCAACACCTATTCCATTGCCTCCGCCAACTTCGAGAAGGGTACTTATCGCTCGATTAGCGGCAATGTGGCAACTGCGTGGGGACTGTGTGCGGCCAGCGAGAAAAGCGGGTTGCCGTTGTTCTGCGGCTCCTACCCGATTACTCCTGCAACGGTGATTCTCGAAGAACTTGCCAAACGCAAAGACCTTGGCGTAAAAACCGTGCAGGCCGAAGACGAAATCGCAGGTATCTGCACCGCCATCGGAGCAGCCTTTGCAGGTAACTTCGCTGTGACCTCCACTTCGGGTCCGGGTTTGTCGCTGAAAAGTGAGGCATTGGGCTTGGCTGTGATGACGGAACTTCCGTTGGTGGTCGTTGATGTTCAGCGTGGAGGTCCTTCGACAGGACTCCCGACAAAGACCGAGCAGAGTGACCTTGCACAAGCATTGTATGGTCGTAATGGTGAATGTCCGGTCATTGTGATCGCGGCATCTACCCCCAGCGACTGTTTCCACTATGCCTTTGAGGCAGGTCGTCTGGCAATGGAACACATGACTCCTGTGATCCTGCTGACCGACGGATTTATCGCCAATGGCTCTGAGCCTTGGAAGGTTCCTTCGATGAAAGATTATCCGGCTATTCATCCGCCTGTGGTGGACAAAGCGCCCGAAGGCGGCTTCATGCCCTACGCACGCAATGAAAAGTTAGCTCGTGGCTGGGCATTCCCCGGTAAAGCCGGATTGGAACACCGGGTCGGCGGATTGGAGAAAGACAGCCTGAAAGGCAGCATCTCTCACGACGCAAAGAACCACCAACTGATGACCAACCTCCGTGCAGCGAAAGTTGCCAAGGTGGCTGAAGATATTCCCGCACAAACCGTATGTGGAGCCCCCGAAGGCGATCTGTTAGTGATCGGTTGGGGTGGTACACGCGGACATCTTCAGGCTGCTGTTGAGCAGATGCAACACGAAGGCAAGAAGGTCTCCTTGGCACACTTCCACTACATCAATCCACTTCCCAAGGGCGTGCGTGAGATCTTGTCGAAGTTCCGCAAAATCGTGGTATGCGAGTTGAATGAAGGTCAATTTGCCAATTACCTGCGATATAATTTCCAAGAATTCCATTACGAGCAGTATAACAAGTGCGAGGGTCAGCCCTTCACGGTTGTCGAACTGAAAGAAAAATTTGAATCTTTATTATTATCATAAGCCATGGCAGACTACAAATATACTCCGGCAGATTTCAAAAGCGACCAAGAAGTCAGATGGTGTCCCGGTTGCGGTGACCACGCCATTCTGAACGCCGTACAACGGGCTTTGCCCGAAATTGCCGATGCAACAAATACCCCACACAACCTCTTTACATTTATTTCGGGTATCGGCTGCTCGTCGCGGTTCATTTATTACATGAAAACCTTCGGGTTTCACTCTATTCACGGACGCGCCAATGCTGTCGCTACGGGAGTTAAGACCGCAAATCCGGCACTCAATGTCTGGGTGGCAACAGGCGACGGCGATTCATTGGCTATCGGAGGTAACCACTTCATCCACGCCATCCGCCGGAACATCAACCTGAACGTTATTCTGTTCAATAACGAGATCTACGGACTGACAAAGGGACAGTATTCACCCACCTCAAAATTGGGCAAGGTGACTAAAACATCCCCCTACGGCACGGTGGAGAAACCGTTTAATCCGGGCGAGTTGATCATCGGCGCCAAAGGTACATTCTTTGCCCGCTCGATCGACATGGAGGTGAATCTTACAAAAGATTGTCTGATTGCCGCTGCCAAACATGACGGCATGTCAGTGACCGAAGTGTTGCAGAACTGCGTGATTTTCAATGATAAAACGCATGCTGCTTTTGCTGCCGATAAGGCTACGCGTGCGGCACACACCATCATGCTGCGTCAGGGTGAAAAGATGATTTTCGGTGCTAATAACGAAAAAGGTATCATCTTTGAGAACATGAAACTCAAAGTGGTAACCATCGGTCAAGATGGTTACACGCTGGATCAGGTGCTGACGCACGATGCACACGAAACCGACACAACACTTCATTCGATGTTGGCGGCGATGAAATATCCAGACTATCCTGTAGCACTGGGCATTATCCGCTGTGTAGCAGATACGGCGGTCTACGATCAGGCTGTCGCTCGGCAGTTGCAAGAGGTGCGCGCGCAGAGCAAAATCCATTCGGTGGATGAGTTGTTGCACTCGGGTGCAACGTGGGAGGTGTAACACCAGTCTTTCGATTCACACAAAAAAAGTCGCTTTCAGGCGACTTTTTTTGTGCCATTTTCAAATGCAATAAAAAATCGCTATATTTGTCACCATGTCAGATATACGTAATATAGAAAGTGATCTCGAATTCGAGAATAAAATCCGCCCGCAGGAGTTGGGAAACTTCGCGGGGCAGGAGAAGATCGTCGAAAATCTCAAGATCTTTATTCAAGCCGCTATCATGCGGGGGGAGTCGCTGGATCACGTTTTGTTGCACGGTCCTCCGGGATTGGGTAAAACCACACTTGCCAACATCATCGCCAATGAGATGCACTCGCAGTTGCGTGTCACTTCAGGTCCGGTACTTGATAAGCCGGGTGATTTGGCCGGCCTGCTGACCAATCTCAATGCGGGAGACGTGCTTTTTATCGACGAGATACATCGTCTGAGCCCCATTGTCGAGGAGTATCTCTACTCGGCGATGGAGGATTATAAAATTGATATTGTGCTTGATAAAGGGCCTTCGGCACGGTCAATCCAACTGGAATTAGCCCCCTTTACACTCATTGGTGCCACCACGCGCAGTGGTCTGCTGACCTCTCCGTTGCGTGCCCGTTTTGGCATTCAATGTCATTTGGAATACTACGATACGCAAGTGTTGTCGGGCATTGTGAAGCGTGCTGCCCGCATCCTTGACATCTCGATCGACGATCAGGCCGCGCAGGAGATCGCGTTGCGTTCGCGCGGCACACCCCGCATAGCCAATGCACTGTTGCGTCGTGTGCGCGACTTCGCCATGGTCAAGGGGGAAGGTCATATTGACATTGCGATCACCCGTATTGCGCTCACGGCACTCAACATCGACTCGCGCGGACTGGATCAGATGGACAACAAGATCCTCAGCACAATCATCGGTAAGTTCAACGGTGGGCCGGTGGGACTGAACACTATCGCCACCGCCGTTAGTGAAGAGGCCGGAACGATTGAAGAGGTTTACGAGCCGTTCTTGATCAAGGAGGGTTTCCTCAAGCGCACGCCCCGTGGTCGTGAGGCCACCGAATTAGCCTACAAACACCTTGGATTAACTCTGCCCGCAGGCCGGGATGTGTCGTTATTCTAATTCAAACAGTTTCTAAAAAAATAAAAGTTTATCGAGTTCTCTGATACGAAAAATAATTTGTCTCAGATGCAGCAACAGATTCTCAAAAAACGAAATAGAATGCCTATAACCATTACCATCAACTCCGCCACCTGCATCCGCTGCGGGAAGTGCGTGAAAGTTTGTTCATCACTCATACTCACTCAAGCCACAGATAAGCAGGTACTTCCCGTAAATATTGATACCTGTAATTCGTGTGGTCATTGCGTCGCCGTATGCCCCACCTCCTCCGTGCTGCACAGTGATTTCCCACTCGAAACGGTACATCCCGTTGACCGGACACTGCTGCCTACACCCGAGCAGATGATGTTGCTTTGTAAGACACGCCGATCAAACAGAGCCTTCTCGACGACTCCTATTCCGGCAGCCTATCTGCAACAGATTCTTGAAGCCGCACATCGCGCACCGACGGCACGCAACCTTCAGCAGATCTCCTTCACGGTCATCACAGATCCAGAGAAACTACGTCAAATCAGCAAGTTCACCCTCGACACCTTTGCATCCATAGCCAAGAAATTGGAGAATCCGCTGCTACGCCCCATTTTGAAACGAGTGGTTCCCTCGGCTTACGCGCTGCTGCCGGCGTTCCACCGGCTGCTACGGGAGGCTGCCGCCGGTAACGATCTGATTCTACGTAAAGCCACCGCAGTGATCTTTATTCATGCGCCCAAGGAGAATCAATTTGGCGTGCTTGATGCCAATTTAGCCTACCAGAATGGTTCGCTCATGGCCGAAACATTAGGTGTCAGCCAGTTCTATACAGGTTTTGTCTACACAGCAATTAAGCGCGACAAGAAACAACAATTGGCAAAATCGCTGGGCATAGATGGGATCATCCATGCCGGCATGGCACTCGGAATGCCCGCCTTCACCTTTCCCAATTATATTGACCGCAAACCGATCGAAGTACAACGATAGCAAGACACAGAGGGGTGTTCATCACCCTCCTCTGTAGTATATACGGTTCCTGTTTGATGAAAATACTCGCACGATCCTCGAGCCTGTCGAGAGGTCGCAAAGACTTTGGAAACACAATGTACGATCCTCGAGCTTGTCGAGAGGTCGCAAAGACTTTGGAAACACAATGTACGATCCTCGAGCTTGTCGAGAGGTCG
>JAVXCD010000128.1:0-5577 GCA_036659655.1 Alistipes sp. | reverse complement strand
ACAAGCTCGAGGATCGGGTGTGTTAGCCCTTCATATTTGCCACTCTCAAAGTTGCTGGAATTTTATCTTGAGTCCACAAAAAAGGTCTGTCACTTGCGAGTGGCAGACCTTTTTTACTTCTCCGATGACCTTACCGATCCAGGAAATCACGCGATACCACAATGCGGATAGCCCGATGAAGGATGGTAAATTCCAACGGCGACTCGCCCAGCAGCTCCCCATCCACCTCAACCGATATTTCGGGTGAGGATTCGATGCGTATCTTGCTACCCCGCTCCTGCAAAATATGACGGATACGATAGATACCGCCATTAAAAAGATAGTGGAAACGGAAGAGTAGGTGCCAAAAATGCACCGGGCGGATGAGCGAAACGTCTAACATGCCGTCATCAGCCACTGCCGCCGGCAACTGCTGCATGCCTCCGCCATTGTACTTGCAAATACCAATGGCCATGCTGAACAACAGGTTGTTGTAGACCAGTCGATCGTCGATCCACACCTTGACCCCTGTCGATTTATAGCGAAAAAATGAACGCACAAGACTCCATGAGTAAAGCCATGCGCCTTTACGTCCCTTCTTTTGAAGGTGGGAAAATTTGCGCACCACCATCGCATCAAATCCAGCACCGGCCACATTGGCCATATAACGGCTCTGAGCATAGTGCGACTCTTCGTAGGAAACCACCCCGACATCTTGCAAAAACGAATGTTGTTCCTTGATCGCATGAACGGCATCCTGATAACGGTTTGATATTCCGAAGGTTCGCACCCAGTCATTCCCCGTGCCTACGGCAATCACAGCTAATAATACCTCTTCGGGGCGCACCGCCTGCTGGATGAAAAGCCCGTTTACCACCTCGTGCAATGTGCCGTCGCCACCCACCACGATGATGTGGCGATAGCCCTCCTTCACCGCCGATACGGTAAGTTCCGTCGCATGAAATTTATGCTCGGTAAATACAGGTTCGTAGACAATATGTTCGTCACGCAGGAGTTTTGAAATTTGCGGAAAATGGTCAAGCCCGCGACCGGAACCGGCCACGGGATTGACAATCACAAACCATTTTACGGCCGCACTCGCTGTGTTCTGTTCCAAGATAAGTTACTTTTGCGGGGTATTCTTCAGCGTATGAACCAAGAAGTCGTAGAACTTCGCTACCGAGGCAATCTCAACTTTCTCGTCGGGGGAGTGCGGATAGCAAATCGTCGGGCCAAAGGAGATCATATCCATCTTCGGATAGTTGCCTCCGATAATGCCACACTCCAATCCGGCATGGATCGCTGTCACAGCAGGTTCTTTACCATAAAGTGCTTCGTAAGAGGCGGTCATTGCCTTCAAAATCGGGGATTCCATGTTGGGATTCCAGCCGTCGTAAGCACCCGTCAACTCGACTTTGGCACCGGCCAATTCGAAGACCGCCGCCATCGACTCGCCCAGCTCCTCTTTTTCTGAGTTGACCGAACTGCGCAACAAACACTGCAACTTCACCGTTTTACCATCGGAGATTACGCGTGCCAGATTGCTCGAAGTCTGTACCAGTCCGGGCATCGACAGAGACACTTTCTGCACTCCGTTTGCACAGCCGATAATGGCCTTTGTCAGGTTGTCGGCAACCTCTTTGGCAATCATTGTCGCGGGAGCCTCACACTCCTTCACCTTGATCGAAATAGTATCTTCCACACCGGCAAATTCAGCCTTTACTACCTTTTCGTAGGCTTTTACCTCCTTGGTGAATTGTTCAAAATCTTTTGTCTTGACCAGCACGGTTGCTACAGCTTCGCGGGGGATCGCATTACGCAGGCCGCCACCATCCACCGAACACAGCAATACGTCATACGACTTTTTCGCCATGCGAAGCAAGCGGAATAGCAATTTATTGGCATTGGCACGCTGACAGATGATCTGGATGCCGGAGTGACCGCCCTTCAGTCCTTTAATCAGAATCTGTGCCGCCTTGTAATTGCGTGCAGGCACAGGTTCCGCCGTGTATTTGAAGGTGATGTTGGCATCTACACCGCCGGCACAACCCACATAGAGTTCACCCTCGGTTTCCGAATCTAAATTCAGCAAAATATCACCATGCAGCACTCCTTTCTTCAAGCCGAAAGCACCATCCATGCCGGTCTCTTCGGTAGCTGTAAACAGAGCTTCTACTACGCCATGTACCAGCGAGTTATCCTCCAATACAGCCAAGATTGCCGCTACTCCGATGCCGTTGTCGGCACCCAGTGTCGTACCATTGGCCGTCACCCACGCCCCATCGACATAAGCCTCGATCGGATCTTTCGTGAAGTCGAATTTTTTGTCCGTATTTTTCTGCGGAACCATGTCGAGATGTGCCTGCAAGATCACCCCTTTGCGATTTTCCATTCCCTTTGTGGCGGGTTTGCGAACGTAGACGTTGTGTGCTGCATCCTCCTTACATTCCAACCCTTGCGCCTTCGCGAAGTCGAGAATGTATTTACGAATTTTCTCCTCGTGATAGGACGGACGGGGGATATTGACAATTTCTGCAAAATGCTTCCAAACCAATGCGGGTTTCAAAGCGGTTAAGTTCTTATCCATAGGTTTTATTTTTTAGTGGTACTACTCTTATTTTTGTTCCTGTTCGGTGTATTTGTCAAATGCCTCGACAATATATTTTACCAGTGGGTGTCGCACAATATCCCGTTTGTCAAACTCCACGATACCGATATGCTCTACCCCGGCCAGAATCTGCATCACCTGTGTCAGTCCGCTATCGCTTTTGCGTGGCAGGTCGATCTGTGTTACATCGCCCGTGACGATGAATTTAGCATTGCGTCCCATGCGCGTCAGGAACATCTTGATCTGCGACAGGGTGGTATTTTGTGCTTCGTCAAGGATTACAAATGCATTATCCAGCGTGCGACCGCGCATATAGGCCAGCGGCGCAATCTGCACCGTGCCCTCCTCCATGAATTTCTCCAATTTCGCCGGCGGAATCATGTCGTTCAACGCATCGTAAAGCGGTTGCAGATAGGGATCTAACTTTTCCTTCATGTCGCCGGGCAGAAATCCCAACTTTTCACCCGCCTCAACCGCCGGGCGGGTTAGGATTATTTTACGTACCTGTTTCTCTTTCAAGGCTCTCACTGCCAAAGCAATGGCCGTATAGGTCTTACCCGATCCCGCAGGACCTACGGCAAAGAGCAAGTCGTTGTGTTCGTAGCAGTTCACCAACTTCTGCTGATTGACCGTGCGGGCACGGATGATGGCTCCGTTGTTACCATAGACAATCACGTCTTTATCGACCGGTGATTCCGTTAATATACCATCCGCAAACACCTGATCAACCACTTGCGAGGAGATGTGTCCATATTTCAAGTAGTAGGCCACCAGCTCCTCCATGCGTTTCTCAAACCGATCTATTTCCGCCTGCGCACCCAGCACCTTCAACGAGGAACCGCGGGCAATCACCTTTATATTGGGATGCAGCCCTTTGATCTGATCCAGATAGGCGTTCTGCGCACCGTAGAGTTCGCGGGGATCTACCCCCTCGATCAAGATCTCCTTACCGACACTTTCTGTCATATACTAAAATATATAACCCACGCTGAATGCCACATTGTACGAGCGAAGATCTACCGACAAATCCTGTGTGGCAAAGGTGTTTCTCACGGAGTTAAACTGCCCGTTGTAACGCACATCGATCAACAGGTGGCGCAACACCGTCACCCCCACACCTATTGAATAGGAGACCGTAGGACGCACCCGCCCAACATTGAGCAGATCATCGCCCGACTTCTCTTTACAATCGTTCATCACCGTGAAAACAGGGCCGATATTGAAACGTAACGGTCTGAGTATGCGTAGGGAGAACAGCACCGGCACATCAATCGAACTGGAACGTAGACGCACCTCCGGAGTTCCCTCGTGCTGCACCCGCAACCCCTGATGGACAAAAATGATTTGCGGTTCGATTGCCACAGCACCGAAATTCACAGCCGTGATCATACCGATCTGCCAGCCTAACTTATCTTTTACTTCTGTGTGATCCATGCTGGTCGAGAAGTCGGCAAAATTCAATCCGCCCAAGACCCCCCATTCCACCTTCACCTTCGAACGTCGCGATCGGGTTTGAGACTGTGTTTGCGCTTGCGCCACGGCCGAGACCGCCCACACAAGTAGCATACATAAAACAACAACTTTACGTATCATCATACTAACTATTTATGAATTTTAATTTTGAAACTTGCCCACACAAGGTACGACACACAGAGTATCACAAAAAACAATCCGTAATGCACCTCACCTGTCCAGCGGATCAATCCACCGACCACCGGGCCGGAGATTGCACCTGCTGCAATGACCATGATCATCAACCCGGCCACCTCGTTGACTTTGTCGGGCACGCTCTTGGTTGCCACCGCATAAAACGTCGCAAACACACACGCCATGGCAAAGCCCAGCAGGCCGATCAGCGCATAGATGGCCACCTCGTTGCGGATAAAAACCAGCGTCACACAGAGCAGCAGAGCCGCCACCATGTTCCAACGCAGGTATTTCACATCCGAAATGTGGATTAGTACATACGCCCCGACCAAGGTGCCGACGATGCGGCAGGCATAGAAGCCCGTGGAAGTCAAAATTGAATCGGGGTTCTCTAACAGTCGTGCCGAAAGGAAACCCACACCCACGTCGGCCGCGATGAAACAGGCTACACCCAATGCGCACAACGCCACAGTGGTGTTGGACAGCAGGCGGAAACAAGCCACCATGCCCACGCCCCGATCTCGACACACAGGCTCCGCAACGGTGGTCAGTTGCAACCAGATACCACCCACAACCGTCAAGCCGGCATAGATGGGTAACAGCAGCCGCCAAGAACCCACACAGGCGATCAACCCCGTGACGATGGGTGCCAGTAGCAACAGCGAAGTGTTACGGAAAATCTGCCCCACGGTAAGAAAACTGGTCATCTTCGCACCGGGAACGATCGTCGCCAACAATGGATTAACGGCCACCTGAAGGGCTGTATTTCCGATACCCAACAGGCCGAAACCGATAAAATAGTAGGTCAGTGAGCAACCCTCGCCCGCCACAAACGGCACCAGCAAGCCTATTATCGTAAAAGCATAGCCTATCAACGCCGTTTTTTTGCGGCCGATGCGGTTCATCAATCCCGCCGCAGGGGTCGCCAATAGCAAAAACCACAGAAACACCATGGTGGGCAGAAAGCTCACCGCAGCCTGCTGTTCGGCAGGAAATTCCATGCTGATACGCCCGGAAATAGGGGCTACAATATCACAAAAGCCCATGATAAAAAATCCCATCAGCACGGGGAATAGGAGCCGTTTATCGACTCTTTCGACTGTCATCATCCGCAAAAATCAATTAATACATTTGGTCAAAGTTACGTTTTTTTTCGAAAAGACGCAACTTTAGCCAAAGTATTTGAGAGGAAAAACTCTCTCCATAGCGTCTACAAATAGGATCAGCCTTTCGAACGGTCGCAAAGATTTTGCAATGCACGCTCCTCGAGCTTGTCGAGAGGTCGCCGGGACTGTGAAATGCTCGCTCCTCGAGCTTGTCGAGAGGTCGCAGGGCCGTTGGAT
>JAVXCD010000127.1:0-5580 GCA_036659655.1 Alistipes sp. | reverse complement strand
GAGGTCGCAAGGTCAGGGTGCTGGTTGTCTTTGCGACCTCTCGACAGGCTCGAGGATCGTGCATTCTGTTTGCGACCTCTCGACAGGCTCGAGGATCGTGAACTTTCCAGTGTACCCTTTGCGACTTCTCGACAGGCTCGAGGATCGTACATCGTTACTTTGCGACCTCTCGACAAGCTCGAGGATCGTGAACTGTGACCTTTGCGACCTCTCGACAAGTTCGAGGAGCAGGTTTTTAGATGCAGGCCGATTCGCCGGTATTTTATCTTGATACATACAAACAGCCGTTCCCCGAAAAGGAGAACGGCTGTTTGTATGGGTGTAATTGTGGGTTACTGCGCAAAATTCGCTTGCAGGTAGTCCATCATCGAAAAATCTTTTTTCACGTTGGTTTGGTCGAGCGGATCGACTTGTGTGGTGATAATCAACGGCATCTTCTTGAAGACTAATTTTGCGAGAAAAGCATCGATCTCGTAACGATTATTATCCATCGGACTCTCCGCCATGACGTGGTCGGTGTTTTCCACAGAGTAGAAATAGTGGGGAACTTTCATGCGACTCAATTGGTCGGAGATGTGTTTAGATCCGAAAAATCCTGCTCCGAATTCCCGAATTACGTTGTATGGCACGTTCTTGTCGGCATTGCCGTGGAACAACTGGATCGGAGCCGGAGTCCGCTTCCAGCGCAACTCTTCGCCCATATCGAAGATGGCGCCAGCAAAGGAGATCACGCCGGCATAATTAAAACCGGCAGGCAGCGTTTGTGCCAATACACCATCGTTACATAGATAATACTCGCCCAAGAGCACGGTAATAGCACCGGCACTCGAACCGCACGAGACAATGCAGTTCTTGTCGATATTCCATGCCTCGGCATTAGTCAACACATAATTGGTTGCGTCATATAGATCCTCCGTAGCCATCGCTAAGGTTTGGATCCAAGCCACGGCAAAAGCCTGTTCGTTGAGCGGGCCGTTGGCCATTGCTTTTTTGAGCCCCAAGCGGTAGTCGATTGACACGACATTGAAGCCTTTCTGAGCCATGTACTCGAAGAAGGAGACGTATTTTGTCGCATCACGTTGACCTCTTACAAATCCGCCACCGAAGACGAAAATCAGACAGGGCTTGGTTGCAGAGTTGTTCTCTAAAGCGACATAGCGATCCAAATAGAGCGAGTCGGAGTCTTTGACCGAATAGAGAAAGGTCTGTTTTTTAATGTTTTGAGCTTGCAATGCAAAAGTTGCAAAGAGAGCAAGCAGAAGTGCAATTTTTTTCATATTTGAATGGTTTCTAATGAATCTACATCATCTCTTCGTGTGCAAATTGTACAGCGCGGTTTAGGATTGTCACCAAGGGCATTGTCTTGCGGAACTCGGCCAGTGTGCGTGTCAGCAGACGATCGTCCAGCAGAAACTCTTCCGAGATGCGTTTTTCGAGGTAGAGATCCTTCAACTTCAACAATTCGTCGAACTCGCTGCCCGCAGCATAGCCGACGGGAGTGCGCTTGAGTTTGTTCTCTTCGACTAACACAAAACCTTTTGCATCGCTAATGGCCTTTGCAATTTCCGCACCATTATCGAAGATCTCGTCCCGAATACTTCGTAAAACCACCGGTTCGGGCATATATAAACCGGCCGACAGCAAACTGTTGCCCAGCAACCCGTTCCCCTTGGGCTCGATGTGGAAGTAATAACCCGCATAGCCCGCTTTTTTGCCGTGGGGCGCAATGTAGATCCCGATGTGGTTTTTATACGGCTCTTTGTTGTTGCTGAAACGAATATCGCGGTTGATGCGGAAGGTGCAATCCTTGACACTAAGTCCTTTGACCGAAGGGTCGAACGACGAAATCCCGTCGATCAACCCTTCGCCAAAGGCAGCAAATTGTGTTTGTATGTGCTTCCATTGCGCACGATGAACATCGAACCACTCCTTGCTATTGTTCTGGTGCAGGAGTGAGATAAATTCGATAATTTCGCGCATATTACCAAGCAAAAAGCGGATAGTCAGCCATCAACGCATTCACATCCTTGCGGACGGCGGTGATGTTGGCCTCATTCTCCGGATCTTGCAACACACGGTCTATCAGTCCTACGATGTAATCCATCTTGTCCTCCTTCAAGCCACGCGTGGTGATGGCCGGTGTGCCGAAGCGCAAGCCCGAAGTCTGGAACGGAGAACGGCTGTCGAAAGGAACCATATTTTTGTTGGTCGTGATATCTGCGGCAACTAAGCACCGCTCGGCTAACTTACCTGTCAGTTCGGGAAATTTCGTGCGCAGGTCAACCAACATCAAGTGATTGTCCGTGCCACCCGAAACGATCTTATAACCGCGTTTGGTGAAGGCGGCAGCCATGGCACTTGCGTTTTTCTTCACTTGCTGCTGATACTCCTTGTAACTGGGTTCGAGCGCTTCGCCGAAAGCAACGGCTTTAGCGGCAATCACATGTT
The DNA here is from genome assembly GCA_036659655.1 of Alistipes sp. Lineage (GTDB taxonomy): Bacteria > Bacteroidota > Bacteroidia > Bacteroidales > Rikenellaceae > Alistipes. The sequence goes on along the minus strand of JAVXCD010000127.1, from coordinate 3,132 downwards.
CCAGCGGGCCACCTTGAATACCGGGGAACACGGCTGAATTGAGTATTTGCGACATCTTTTTGATAGCACCTTTGGGTGTGGTCAGTCCCCACGGATTTTCAAAATCCTTGCCCATGAGAATGATACCGCCACGAGGGCCGCGCAGGGTCTTGTGGGTGGTCGAGGTGACGATATGTGCATATTCCACCGGGTTGTTGAGCAAGCCCGCAGCAATCAGACCGGCTGTGTGAGCCATGTCGATCATCAGCAGTGCGCCCACCTTGTCGGCGATTTCGCGCATACGTTTGTAGTCCCACTCGCGAGAGTAGGCCGATGCACCTCCGATAATCAGTTTGGGCTTATGCTCCATGGCTTGTTGCTCCATGTGGTCGTAGTCGATGGTGCCGGTGGTCTCATTGAGTTTGTAACCGACAGCCTTGAAATACTGACCCGACATGTTGACCGGCGAGCCGTGAGAAAGGTGACCTCCGTGAGACAGATCAAGCCCCATAAAGGTGTCGCCCGGATGTAGCACAGCGAAGAAAACAGCCATGTTGGCTTGTGCTCCTGAGTGTGGTTGCACGTTGGCGTATTCGGCACCATAGAGGCGGCACAGACGCTCGATGGCAAGTGATTCCACCTTGTCAACCACCTCGCAGCCACCATAGTAACGGGCTGCCGGATAACCTTCGGCGTATTTGTTGGTGAGCACCGAGCCCATTGCTTCCATCACCTGATCGCTGACGAAGTTTTCGGATGCAATCAGTTCAATACCGTGCATCTGACGTTTGCGCTCATCGGCGATAAGATCAAATATTTGAGAATCTCTTTTCATAAATTGTATGATTTTGAAGTTTAGTTTCGTCGTGTAAAGATAGTAATATTTGCCGAAAAATAGCGTTTCAAAATAATTTTCGTAACTTTGAAGGTCTTTTAAGAGCATAAATATGTGGAAAAGTCGAGTTGCTGCATCTATACATGAGGGAATTTCCCTCTTCCGCAAATACCCCATGGAGTTATTTATGGGCTTGGTGACTTTTATGTTGATCTGCCGATTTATCGCCATCGAGGAGCATGTGGTGGTGACGCAGTCGGCTTCTTGTGCTGATTTTTTCTTTGTCGCGTCGCTCTCTTTGTTGGCATTTGTATTGGGTGACCTCAAGGGATATGTGGTTCGAATACTCTATTTTTTCATTCCCGTTTTATTGCTTGCCGTTTGGCTATCGTTTGGCTTGTCGCGGTATGTGACTACTTGTGAGGTGCAGTTTTATACGTGGTTTGCGATCGTTGCATTGGCGTTTTGGTGGGTGTCGTCCTCCGACAACCGGCTGTTTGCCCAGCGAACGGCTTCCAAGATCCGTTCGTTGTTCTATGCCTCGGTTGTGGGGCTGTTGTCCTTCCTACTCTTCTTAGGTATTGATTATTCGATTCGTTACATTTTCGATGCAATGGTGGAACTGTCTACTGTTGAGATGTATGTCGGGGTGTTCCTGCTCTGCGTGGTGCCGCTGTTTGTTTTCCTGTCATTTGACGAGCGGCAGCCATTCCTCAGCCGTTATCCGCATTTTGTGAATGTGCTGCTTAAATTTGTTGTGACTCCGGCGCTGCTGATCTACAACTTGATTTTTTATGTCTATCTGGCGAAAATTTTGGTGACCGGATCGCTGCCCAAGGGGGGCATTGCGGTCTTTGCACTTATCTATATATTCACGGCACTGGCTTGTAAGGTGTTGTCGGAACTCTCTGCGGAACATCCATTCTCGTGGTTTTACCGCTATTTCCGCTACATTGCTTTGCCGGCGGTGCTCATGTTTTGGTGGGCGACGGCGTATCGTATTCAGGCATATGGCTTCACTCAACCGCGTGTTTATTTGGTGGTGTTGGGTGTGGCGATGACGGTGATTCTGCTGTTGCTGATATGCCGGCGGATGACTTCATACCGTTATTTTATTCTCGTTGTAGCCGTCGGATTGGCAGCTGTGGCCTACGTGCCCTCGTTCACGGCGAGCGATATTGAACGCCGGTCGCAGTATGCACGTTTCGATGCGCTGCTGGTGCAACGGGGTTTGCTTGACGAGAACGGGAAGATTATCCCCGAAAGATTGGAGGCTGAAAAGGCGGGCGTTGTCCTGTCGGAACGGGCAACCGATAATTTTTGGCAATTACTCTCCTACATGCAATGGACGGCACGCGGAGGTGCGGACTATGTGGCTGAAAAATACGGCTACACATTTGAAGAACTTAATAATAAATAATTCACATAATTTAAACTATTTGAAAACTATGAAATTACTCGAAGGTAAAGTTGCTGTGGTTACGGGTGCAGCTCGCGGTATTGGTAAGGCTATCGCACTTGAATTTGCAAAGGCCGGTGCCAGTGTGGCATTTACAGATCTTACGATCGACGAAAACGGAAAAGCCACAGAGGTTGAAATTGCAGCTTTTGGTGTTAAAAGTAAGGGATATGCATCGAATGCTGCCTCTTTTGACGATACACACAAGGTGATAGACGAGATCGTGAAGGATTTCGGACGAATTGATATTTTAGTAAACAATGCAGGTATCACCAAAGATGGTTTGATGATGCGTATGTCTGAGGCTCAGTGGGATGCTGTGATCACGGTCAACCTGAAGTCGGCCTTCAACTTCATCCATGCTGTTACGCCCGTCATGGCACGTCAGAAAGGCGGCTCGATCATCAATATGTCGTCTGTGGTTGGTGTGAGCGGTAATGCCGGTCAGTGCAACTACTCGGCCTCGAAAGCCGGCATGATTGGTCTGGCGAAGTCGATTGCCAAAGAGATGGGGCCTCGCGGTATCCGTGCAAACTGCATCGCTCCGGGCTTTATCATCACGGAGATGACCAACAAACTTTCCGATGAGATTAAGGAGGGCTGGTACAAACAAATTCCTCTGCGTCGGGGCGGCACGCCGGAAGATGTGGCACAGGTTGCAGTATTCCTCGCTTCGGATCTTTCGTCCTATGTCAGCGGTCAGGTGATCCACTGCTGTGGCGGCATGAATTGCTAAGAAACTGTTTGAATTTGTTACCGAAATTATTTGAAAGCGCCGAAAAGAACGAGATTAATAAATTTTAAACAGCTTCTTAGTTCAGCGTGACAGCACCATTTCGATCCTCGAGCTTGTCGAGAG
>JAVXCD010000126.1:0-5703 GCA_036659655.1 Alistipes sp. | reverse complement strand
CCTCTCGACAGGCTTGAGGATCGTGTGATTTAGAAAAAATCAAAAATAGTTGCTTAGAGTGTTTCGATCTCTTTGAGCCACAGTGCGGCACTGGCATCCGAGGGCATGCGCCAATCGCCACGGGGTGAGAGCGACACCGAGCCGACCTTGGGTCCGTCGGGCATGGCTGAGCGTTTGAATTGTTGGGCAAAGAAGCGGCGGAAGAAAATCGTCATCCACTTGAGAATCGTCGTGTGGTCGTAGGTCGAGAGGAAGGCTTGTTCGGCAAGGAAAAGGATCTTGGCCGGAGCGAATCCCGAACGCACAAAATGGTAGAGGAAAAAATCGTGCAGCTCGTAAGGACCCACAAGATCTTCGGTTTTCTGAGCGATATTGCCCTGCTCGTCGGCAGGTAACAACTCCGGACTGACGGGTGTGTCGATGACATCCTCCAAAATCGTGCGCACGTGTTTGTTCTTGTCAGTGTCGGCTACCCACTTCACCAAATGCCGCACAAGGGTCTTGGGTACCGAGCAATTTACGCCATACATCGACATCTGATCTCCGTTGTAGGTCGCCCAACCCAGAGCCAGCTCACTCAGGTCACCCGTGCCGATCACCAATCCGCACTCCATGTTGGCGAGATCCATTAGTATCTGTGTGCGCTCGCGTGCCTGCGCATTTTCGTAGGCTGTCGAGCGATCCGCAGGATCAAGCCCAATGTCCTCGAAGTGCTGTATGCAAGCTTTGCGGATGGGTATTTCGCGGACGGTGATGCCCAATTCGCTCATCAGGGCGAGGGCGTTACGGTAGGTGCGGTCGGTGGTGCCAAAGCCCGGCATGGTGACTCCGACAATGCCTTTGCGGTCGAGCCCTATACGGTCGAACGTGCGCACCGTCACCAACAGGGCCAAGGTGGAATCGAGGCCGCCGGAGATGCCGATGACCGCTTTTTTGCAACCCGTATGGGTCAGTCGTTGCGCCAGTCCTGTCGCTTGAATTTGGAGTATCTCCTCGCAACGTTCCCGCCGTTCCGCATCGTCGGCCGGTACAAAGGGGGTGGGGCAGACGACGCGATCAAGAGCCGACGATTTCAGACTTTCGGGTACCTCCATCTCGACAACCGTATTCTCTGAGTCGTCCGTGTTGCTGATAAATGTTGTGGTACGGCGACGCTCGGTCAGTAGCCGCTCGATGTCCACATCGGCAACGACGAGTTGCGATTTCTGTGAAAAACGCTCGGAAGAGCGCAAGATTGCACCATTTTCGGCGATCAACCCATTGCCGGCGAAGACCAGATCTGTTGAAGATTCACCGCATCCGCACGAGCAGTAGACGTAAGCCGACAAGGTGCGGGCCGATTGCTGGGCCACGAGTGAACGTAGGTAGGTGTGCTTGCCGACGGTTTCGGGTGAGGCCGAGAGGTTGAAGATCAGCGTGGCTCCGCTGAGAGCCAGTTGTGACGAGGGCGGGGTTGCCACCCACAGATCTTCGCAGATCTCGATGCCGAACTCTGTGCCGTTAATATCAAAGGTGAGGTCGCAACCGAAGTCGACTTCTTGTCCGCAGAATACTGCCGTGTCGGAGGTGACAGCACCTCCCGATGCAAACCAGCGGCTTTCGTAAAATTCAGTATAGTTGGGGATGTGTGTTTTAGGCACAAACCCCAAGATCCGCCCTTGTGTGAACACTGCGGCGCAGTTGTAGAGTGCATTGCCATGGGCAAGAGGGAGTCCAACGATGGCGACAATCGGCAGTTTGCGGGTTCGGGTAACCAGCGACACCAGAGCCTGTTCCGCGGCCTGCAACAGTGTGGGTTGCAGGAATAGGTCGCCACAGGTGTAGGCCGTGATCGACAGTTCGGGGAATGCGACGATCTCCACGCCACGTCGTGCGGCCTGCTGGATCATCGCAACAATCTGCTCTGCATTGTAGTCACAGTCGGCGACACGTACGGAGGGAATGGCTGCCGCAACCTTCAAAAAACCGAATTTATCCATAGTTTTTTTACTAATTCAAAATTTATAATTCATGTTTGAACTGAGAAGCTGTTTTAAATTTATTAATCTCGTTCTTTTAGGCTCTTTTTGCCCACAGCTGAGCCAAGTGGAGGATCACCTGCTGGGCTTTGTGCATCGTTGTCAAGGAGCAATATTCGAATTTGCCGTGGAAGTTCATGCCTCCCGTAAAAAGGTTGGGACAGGGTAGTCCCATGAACGACAGACGAGCACCGTCCGTGCCGCCACGAATGGGGCGCACGAGGGGCTCGACACCGGCCATTTTCATGGCTTCCAGTGCTTTGTCTATCACCTGCGGATGTGGCTCGACCATCTTGCGCATATTGAAATATTGGTCTTTGAGTGTGAGTGTCAGCACGCTGTCACCGTATTTTTTCTTCAACAGATCGACACAACTCCACATAAAGACCTTTTTCGACTCAAAGCGCGCGGTGTCATGGTCGCGGATGATGTAGTTGATCTGTGCCTGCTCGACTGTGCCGTTGAGTCCTACGCAGTGGTAGAATCCTTCGTAGCCTTCGGTGTGCTCCGGACGTTGATTCGCCGGCAGCAGTGCTTGCAGATCGCAAGCCACCTGTATGGCGTTGATCATCTTGTCTTTGGCGTATCCGGGGTGCACATTGCGTCCTTGGATCTGGATCTTGGCACTTGCGGCGTTGAAGTTTTCATATTCCAACTCCCCTTCGAAACCGCCGTCCACCGTGTAGGCGAAGTCGGCACCGAAAGCCTTCACATCGAAGAAATCCACGCCGCGACCGATCTCCTCGTCGGGAGTGAAGCCGATGCGGAGCTTGCCGTGCTGCACCTCTGGGTGTGCGAGCAGGTACTCCGCAGCCGTCATGATCTCCGCTACGCCGGCCTTGTCGTCTGCGCCTAAGAGCGTGGTGCCGTCGGTGTGGATCAGGGTGTGCCCCTTGAAGCAGGTGAGTTCGGGGAAATCGGCAACGCTCATGGTGAGTTGTCCGTTGAGCAGGATGTCGCCACCGTCGTAGTTCTCGATGATGCGGGGTTTAATCTCCTTGCCGCTCATGTCGGGCGACGTGTCCACATGAGCCAGAAATCCGATCACAGGTGCATTCTCGCACCCCTTTGATGCGGGAATAGTCCCCATGACATAACCGTATTTGTCGATCGAAACCTCCGTCAGTCCCAACGATTTCATCTCTTCGGTGAGGTGGTTGAGCAACACGAGTTGTTTGTCTGTGGAGGGGAATGTTTCGCTCTCTTCGCTACTCTGCGTATCGAAAGCGACATAGTTCAAAAACCGTTCTTTGAGTTCCATAGTTGTTATTTTTTAAGCTTCTTTTTTAGCTTTTAAGGTGTGGATAGCGAAGTAGACGATGATGGCGATGTACATCGCCAGACCGGTCCATTCGGCAGCGTTTGAAGCGGCCCAATCACTCAGATACCAGTCCACATCTCCATATTTAAGAATGGCACTCACCACACCCATCAGGGCACCACCGGCGATGAAGCCGGAGGCGATCAGAGTTCCTCTGTCCATGCGGGCTTTGTTCAGTTCCGCATCCTTCGAGCGGGTCGAGACGAACCACGCCACCAGACCGCCCACAACCAACGGCGCATTGAGCGACATGGGAATGAACATACCCAAAGCAAATGCCAAAGCCGGCACGCCGATGGAGGTCAGTACCAAGGCGAGTGCCGCACCGCAGAAATAAAGGATCCATGGCGTGGTGCCACCCGACATAAGGGGTTGGATCACAGCCGCCATCGCGTTGGCCTGCGGTGCAACCAGCACGCTGTCGCTGCCGAAGCCGTAGGTCTTGTTGAGGATGATCATTACACCCGCTACCGTGGCGGCGGAGATGACCGTGCCGAGAAATTTCCATCCCTCCTGTTTGCGAGGTGTTGTGCCGAGCCAGTAGCCGATCTTGAGGTCGGTGATGAATCCACCGGCCATGGAGAGAGCCGTGCAGACCACGCCACCGATGATCAGGGCAGCCGTCATGCCGCTCACCCCGCTCAGACCTACGCTGACCAGAATCAGCGAACTAAGAATCAAGGTCATCAGGGTCATACCCGACACGGGGTTTGTGCCGACGATGGCGATCGCATTGGCGGCAACGGTGGTGAATAGAAAAGAGATGATGAAGACGATCAGAATGGCGGTGATGGACTGTGTCCAGCCGTCGAGTACACCGAAGTGGAAGAAGACAAAGACGCAAACAAGGGTTGCGATGAGCAGCGAAAGAATCAGTTTCATCGAAATGTCATGCTGCGTGCGCTCGGTGGTCTCCACATTTTTTTTGCCGCCGCCGATCTCCGTCACCGCCAGCCCTACGGCCTGCTTGATGATGCCCGATTGGCGTGCGATGCCGATCAGACCGGCCATGGCGATGCCGCCGATGCCGAGGGGTTTACCGATGAATTGGAAGAGGTTTTCGGCGGAAAAAATGCTCTGCGGATCATTGACGATCTCGGCTTTGGTCACACCCAGCATCGCAATCAGTTGCGTGGGATCCATGATTCCGGTGAAAGAACCCACGATCGGCACGATGATGAACCACACCAGACACGAACCGGCGGTGATGATCATGGCGTATTTCAGTCCGATGATGTAACCCAAGCCCAGTACGGCTGCCGAGGTGTTTAGGCCGAAGACCACTTTGAATTTGTCGGCACACATCTCGCCGAAGGAGCAGATGCGTGTTGAGATAGACTCTGTCCACAGACCGAATGTGCCGACCACGAAGTCGTACAATCCGCCCACCAGACCTGCCACAGCCAGCAACTTGGCTTGGTTACCGCCCTTCTCGCCCGACACGAGTACCTCAGTGGTTGCCGTGGCTTCGGGGAAGGGGTATTTGCCGTGCATCTCTTTGACAAAATATTTGCGGAATGGGATGAGTAGCAGGATGCCTAACAGGCCACCGAAGAGCGACGATAGGAAGATCTGATAAAACTGCGCATCCAAGCCGAGGATGTAGAGTGCCGGCAGGGTGAAGATGGCTCCAGCCACAATCACACCTGAGCAGGCTCCGATGGATTGGATGATGACGTTCTGTCCCAGCATGTTGCGTTTGCCCAGTACGCTGCCCACACCCACTGCGATGATGGCGATGGGGATGGCGGCTTCGAAGACTTGGCCGACCTTCAAACCGAGGTAAGCGGCAGCGGCAGAGAAGATAATTGCCATCAAAATACCCATGGATACCGAGTAGGGAGTCACCTCTGTGGGTGTTGACTTCGCGGGCATCATGGGGGTGTACTCCTCTCCCGCCCGAAGTTCGCGGTAGGCATTTTCGGGGAGTGAGGTCTGTTGTTTTTCCTGTTCCATTTGCTATTTAAGTTTTGAATTCGTACATTTTGGAAACTGTTTGGATTTGTCAACAGAATTTCGATCTGCGTTATTTTTGCTGATTTCTTCGTGTCGATCGAGACGTATAGCAGGGTTTCTATAACGAAATTGGCACGAAAAAAAAGCAAAAAAGAACCGAAACAAAGTGGATTCTTAAATTCAAACAGTTTCTTATCCTGCAAAAATAGCAAAATATCTCGGAAAAAGTGGAGTTTTGTTGCTTTTTTCCGAGATAAACGAGATGAAAGAATTTAGAAACTGTTTCTTAGGCAAATAACTTCGGTAACCAATTCAAACAGTTTCTGAGAAGCTGTTTTAAATTTATTAATCTCGTTCTTTTCGGCTCTTTTCGCCCCAGTTTCCGTCCTATAAATCCTCATTTAGCTC
>JAVXCD010000125.1:0-5704 GCA_036659655.1 Alistipes sp. | reverse complement strand
CGCGCCTCGCGCCTGACGAGAGGTCGCATGGCCCCGATGCTGGTTGTCTTTGCGACCTCTCGACAGGCTCGAGGATCGGGTGGAATTGCACGCAGTATCTTTGCGACCTCTCGACAGGCTCGAGGATCGAATTGTTGGTCACATAGAGCAAGGCAAAGTATCTAAAAATCAAACAATTTACAATCATCTCGAATGATAGCAAGTAATCTTGTGGGCCCTCAATAAAAAGCAGAATCGAATAGGTCTATTACTATTTTGCACAACTTAACTACTATTTTTTGCTTGAAGCCATAAATATTTGCTATTTTTGTAGGAAACTGTGAGAAATTTATAAAAGTCGTTTCTATTTGCCATCAACAGCATCAAACCATGAAAGGAATTGTATTAGCCGGGGGATCAGGCACGCGTCTCTACCCCATTACAAAAGGTGTCAGCAAGCAACTCTTGCCGATCTATGACAAACCGATGGTCTACTATCCCATCTCGGTGCTGATGCTGGCAGATATTCGCGACATTCTGATTATCTCCACACCGGAGGATCTGCCCGGCTTCCAACGGTTACTGGGCGACGGTTCGGACTTTGGGGTGCACTTCGAATATGCAGAGCAACCCTCCCCCGACGGTCTGGCACAGGCCTTCATCATCGGAGAACAGTTCATCGGCGACGATGCGGTTTGCTTGGTGTTAGGGGATAATATTTTCCATGGTGCCGGCCTTTCCAAGATGCTCAGAGAAGCGGTACAGAATGTTGAGCAGCAGCAAAAAGCCACAGTTTTCGGCTACTGGGTAGATGATCCGGAACGCTATGGTGTGGCCGAGTTCAATAAAGAGGGTCTGTGTCTTTCGATTGAGGAGAAACCGACCCATCCGAAGTCAAACTTTGCCGTTGTAGGACTCTATTTCTATCCCAATAGTGTGGTCGAGATAGCCAAGAACATCAAGCCCTCGGCTCGCGGGGAGTTGGAAATAACAACGGTCAATCAGCATTTTTTGCAAGCCGGGAAACTCAAGGTCATGACCATGGAGCGCGGTTTCGCATGGCTTGACACGGGTACGCACGACTCGCTGGCCGATGCCTCAATCTTTGTTGAGGTGATCGAGAAACGACAGGGACTCAAGATCGCCTGTTTGGAAGGTATCGCCTATCGTCGCGGCTGGATCTCGACCCAGAAGATGCAGTCGTTGGCACAACCGATGATTAAAAATCAATATGGTCAATACTTATTGAAAGTCATTGATGAATTGAATAGAAAAGCATGAAAGTGATTCAAACAGCCATCGAGGGGGTGGTTATTATCGAGCCTGAAGTATTCGGCGATGCGCGGGGCTACTTTTACGAAAGTTACTCGCAGGCGCAATTCGACCAACTGGTGCGTCCGGTACGATTTGTGCAAGACAACGAATCGAAATCAAAATATGGCGTGCTGCGCGGACTTCACTTTCAAAAGGGCAAGCAGGCACAGTCCAAATTGGTGCGGGTGGTACAAGGGCGCGTACTGGATGTGGCCGTGGATATTCGCCGCGGCTCTCCGACCTTTGGGAAATATGTAGCCGTGGAGTTGACGGCCGAGAATAAAAGGCAATTTTTTGTGCCGCGCGGATTCGCCCATGGATTTGCGGTGTTGAGCCCGGAGGCTGTGTTTCAATACAAATGCGACAACCTCTACGCCCCGCACGCAGAGGGAGCCATCGCATGGAACGATCCAGACATCGGGGTGGAGTGGCAACTTGATCCGCAAGAGGTGCTCCTATCTCCCAAGGATAGCCGGCACACGTTGCTGCGGGATGCTGTCGAACTATTTGATTACAATGTAGATTATTATGCTTAATATACTCATCACAGGAGCAAACGGGCAGTTGGGGCGTGAGATGCGTCTGTTGGGTGCAACTTCCGCCAATAGGTATCTCTTTACGGATGTTGCCGAGCTGGACATCACCGACGTGCAGGCTGTGCGCACATTCATCGACACACACAGGATCAACGTGATTGTCAACTGTGCCGCCTACACCAATGTCGAGAAGGCCGAGGAGGAGCCCCAAACAGCCGACCTACTCAACAACAAGGCCGCAGCAAATCTGGCCATAGCAGCCAAAGAGGCCGATGCCACCCTTATCCACATCTCCACCGACTACGTATTCCAAGGCGATGGCAATCTGCCCTACGGAGAGGATGCGCCGACAAATCCGCTGGGTGTGTACGGAAGCACCAAACTGGCAGGTGAAGAATCAATTAAATTAATAGGATGTAAATACCTGCTGTTCAGAACCGCATGGCTTTACTCCGCCTTCGGGAATAACTTTGTCAAGACCATGCTGCAACTCACGGCTGAGAAGGAGCAGTTGAAGGTAATCTTTGATCAGGTAGGGACACCGACCTATGCCGGTGATCTGGCGCAAATAATCTTCGGAATCATCGAAAAAGAGCAATATGCCGGTCACGAAGGGGTCTATCACTTCACCAACGAAGGGGTATGCTCTTGGTATGACTTTGCACACGAAGTGGCCGTTCTTAGCGGTCACACACACTGTAAGATACAGCCCTGTCACACGTCGGAATTTCCGTCCAATGTTCGGCGACCGGCCTTCTCTGTGCTCGACAAGAGCAAGGTAAAAGCCACCTTCGGCATCGAAATTCCCTACTGGCGGGATGCGTTGCTCCGCTGTATCGAAAAAATAAAAAAATAAAAAATGCCCATGAAACGCAACCTACTCATCACCGGAGGTGCCGGATTTATCGGTTCGCACGTGGTGCGGCTGTTTGTCACCAAATATCCTGATTACCACATTGTCAACCTCGACAAGTTGACTTATGCGGGAAATCTGGCGAACCTCACCGACATCGAGAAGAAACCCAACTACACCTTTATCAAAGCCGACATCTGCGACTTCGATACGGTGTGTGAGGTGTTCAAAAAATACGACATCAACGCCGTGATTCATCTGGCGGCCGAGAGCCATGTAGACCGCTCGATAAAGGATCCTTTCACCTTTGCCAAGACCAACGTGCTGGGCACGCTCTCGCTGCTGCAAGCCGCAAAACTCTACTGGGACAGCAATTGGCAAGAGAAGTTATTCTACCACATCTCCACCGATGAAGTTTACGGAGCCTTGGAGTTCGACGGCTCATTTTTTACCGAGCACACCAAATACGATCCGCACTCTCCTTACTCAGCCTCAAAGGCCTCGTCGGATCATTTCGTCCGTGCCTTTCATGACACCTACGGCATGCCGACTCTTGTCACCAATTGCTCGAATAACTACGGACCCTATCAGTTTCCCGAAAAATTGATTCCTCTGTTTATCAATAACATCCGCCACGGCAAGCCCCTACCGGTCTATGGCAAAGGCGAAAATGTCAGAGACTGGCTCTACGTGGTGGATCATGCCCGCGCCATTGATGTGATTTTCCACAAAGGAAAGGTCGCTGACACCTATAACATCGGTGGATTCAACGAGTGGAAGAATATCGACCTGATCAAGGTGATCATCCGCACCGTAGACAAACTTCTGGGAAATCCGGTCGGCACCTCCGAGCACCTGATCACCTACGTTACAGACCGTGCAGGGCACGATCTGCGCTATGCCATCGACTCCCACAAGTTGAAAAACGAACTGGGCTGGGAACCATCGCTGCAATTCGAGGAGGGCATAGAAAAAACCGTCGCGTGGTATCTGGAACACCAGCAATGGATGGACAACATCACCTCCGGAGCCTATGAAAAGTACTACCAAAGCATGTACAGCAAGCGATAACCCTCACCGCCATCACTTAAAACTATCATATTATGGCATTTTTGAAAGAATTTAGAGAGTTTGCTCTCAAAGGCAATGTAATGGACATGGCTGTCGGTGTCATCATCGGCGGAGCTTTCGGCAAGATCGTGTCGTCGCTTGTGAATGACATCCTCATGCCCCCCATCGGAGCGTTGCTTGGCAACACCAATTTTTCGGCATTGCGAGTGGACATCAGCAAGATGCGGGATGTCTCCGCGTCGGCAGCACATGCACTGGAGAATAATGTGGGACTGGAGGCTGTGGAAACGGCGCAATCCGTCGAACCTGTCTATTGGAATTATGGCAACTTCATCCAGCAATGTGTTGATTTTGCGATCCTTGCACTATGCGTATTTCTGATGGTAAAATTGATGAACCGCATGATGAAGAAAAACGAGGCACCTGCGCCTGCGCCTGCACCTGCCGCACCCTCGAAAGAAGAACTGTTGCTCACGGAGATCCGCGACCTGCTCAAAGAGAAGAAATAATGCTCCCCATTTCATAAGAAAAGTCCGGCAACTACTTGTCGGACTTTTCTTTGTGCGTATACTGCTGCACGACGTAAGCCGTAAAAATCGGCAACATCATCATCCCCATAAGCGGGAGTAGCACTGCCATGATTTTACCGACCGCCGTGAGCGGATAGATCTCCGCCCCCACGGTGGTGACACTCATCCCCGCCCACCATAGTGCATTGCCGAATCCGTGTAATCGACTGTTAACAAGCACTTCATAATCATAGAATATCAACGCTGCGATGTAGGTGGAGACGATCACCGTAAAGAGATAGGCTGTCAGCAGTTGCTGCACGCGGCTGGACACCAACCACCGCACAACGACATACAAGGCCAGAAACGCCCGAGCCAAGGGCATGATACCGATCAGCAACATCCAATCCCGCGTGAGATCCGCGTGAGTGGCCTCTAAAATATTAAGATAGGGAATCGAGAGCAGCAAGAAGAGCACGTTGCAAACAACGAAACGCGCCCGGCGGTCGGACATCCTCCAGCGAAGGAAGAAATCAGACAGAAAAAACAGACAGACTATCAACTGAATAGACAGGTACCCACGCGAAAAACAGAGGTGGTCGCCCATGATGATTTCCCACGACAAAGCCGTCAACAGCACCATCCCGCCGATGAGCGTCAACATATTCAGTGTATGTCGAAGTGTCGCATAAACAGCCGCCGTGCGAATCATAAAGACCTCTTTAGTTCCGATTGATACTTTCAAAAGGTCAAAATCAATGCCACAGAGCATGAAAAAATGTTTTTACACGTTTTTTACCGCAAAGATTTTGCATGAATAAAAAATTCTATTACCTTTGCATTCGCTTTGATGCAATGGCGGGTTAGCTCAGCTGGTTAGAGCGCATGATTCATAATCATGAGGTCCGGGGTTCAAGTCCCCGACCCGCTACAAATTCAAAATCAAGCACTTACAATTCAGTAGGTGCTTTTTTCATGCACAATACTCAATCAATATCATTTTTATAATACCTTTGTTGGTGCGTTGTGGTGCATATTGGGTGTTGTATGAATCACTATTTACTTGCAAAAAAATTGCAAATTTTTCACAGCAAATTAAGTGGATATAACAATGGCAACAATTATTCTAAAATTAGATACACGGCGAGCAAATGGGAAAGGACTTTTCCCGATCAAAGTACAGATTAGCCACAACTCAGCGTCCGTCAATATTTCTACCGGCATCTACATAAAGAGAGAACATTGGCTTGGTGTGGAGATAAACAAAATGATCAAGCCAACAAGTTCCAATGCAAAAGTGCTCAACGAAGATCTTGAACGTATATATTTTCAGTATAGTAATGCTCTGCGCGAACTCTCCATTAGTCAGTTCATCGACAACATATCGGCTTGTCCTGTCCTGAAAAACCGTTACAGGTTTGATGACACAAAGATAATTAAAT
>JAVXCD010000124.1:0-5719 GCA_036659655.1 Alistipes sp. | reverse complement strand
GCTGATTGTCTTTGCGACCTCTCGACAAGCTCGAGGATCGAATGGTTTTCATTCATTCAACATGACGCACCGTGACTTTGCGACCTCTCGACAAGCTCGAGGAGCGACAAAATTATTAGTTCTTGTCCACCGGAATAGACTTTACGGGTTCACCCCAAATTTGCGGAATACTTCTAAATCACCCTGTGAAAGGCCGGTCTTCACATAAGGCACTGCCTCGTTGTGGTCGTTGAGATAGTATCTGGGCGTTTTCGTATCGAATTTCTCACTCACCAGCGACGCACCGAAATCGACATAATCACCTTGTATAGAGGCAATATCGGCCATAGTATGGAAGAGTGTGCGTGTATTGGTCGGAGTGTCGGCATGTGTCTTGGCCGCCTCGATTTTCTTGGGAAATTCCTGTTGATAGTCGGCAGAGAACCACGCGACACTTGCCACATAGAGTTGGTAGGCCGTAGTGGTGGGTGAAGCGTGAAGAAACCGGCCTCGACGATCGTCGAGAATATCCTCGCCGTGATCGGAACAATATAACAACGCCGAGCAGGCATCAAGACCATTCAGATAGTGGATGGTCTGCGCCAGAAAATAATCGGTATAACGGATCGAATTATCGTAGGCATTGCGGATCATCTCTACATTTGCCGACGAGATCGCCACATCGTCATCCGGTACAAAGTGAGCAAAATCATCCGGATAACGTTGATGGTAACTGAAATGTGAACCGTAACAATGTAGAATAAATAACATCTTTTGCGATTTGCTGCTCTCCACAGCCCGCTGTATCTCGTCCAGCATTTGGCAGTCATCGCGTGGCGCGGGAATGTAGATCACATGCCGGGCATCATGTGCTAACTTATCGATCATAGCCCCCTGCGCAGATTGATTCGAGATGAACCACGTTTCAAAGCCCACCTCATTAAACAAAGCCGGCAAACCACTACGTTTAAAAAGTTCGTTGTGCTGATTGGTCGCCACGGACGAGAGCATCAGCGGCACACTTTTATGGGTCGTATTGCTCTGAGTGAGCATATCCTTGAAAACAATCAGATCGGGAACTTGCGATAAACACGGATTTGTCTCTCGCTCATAACCATAAAGTTGCCAGTTCATCGCCCGCGAAGCCTCTCCGATGACATAGACATAAATCTCACGCTTCGAAGTTTTCACGCTCTGCGAAGCGTTGTATGTGAAGTCTTTGGAGGTGTTTTCGAAATTATAAGTTTTACGAAATTCTTGCGCACACACCCGTAGATTATAAAACACATTCACAGGGAAAATCTCGTCACGCACAACATGCCGATCTTCACTGACGTGGTAAGCAGGGTAGAGCAGCAGCAGTCCCAGCGAAAATACGACAGACCCCAACAGACCGATATTCGTACGAGCCGTGCGCGAAAGGTAGCGTCTATGTGCAATCTCACGCATCGCAAACCATAGCAAAGGCAGATAGAGTACAGCCACAATCAGCACGGCAGGGTAGATATTACCGAGCAATTCACCCGCCTCTCCGGGATTGGTGGTTAGCAGGTTGGTGAACATATCGGTGGCGATGATCGAGTTGCCGAACAAGTAGAGCAAAACGATCTGAAAGGCAGCAAAGAAAATAAATACAAATCCGAGCCAGATCATGATGCCCGAACGGCGGAGCACAACGCTCCAGATCATGTAAAATCCCAAGGGAAGTAAGATCAACGCTTCGGTAGACCAGATTGAATAATGCTCCGTGGTGGCCAAGATACAATTTGGAATGATCAGTACCACAAAATAATAAATTGCCAGTAGGGTAGCACTCCGGCTGCGACTTTTCAATATTTTTTTCCGTTTGTTTAGGTTAGGTGTATCACTCATTGCTAAAACGCTTCATTTATATTTAAAAGGAAACCGCTTGTTCTTTTTCCAAATCCATAATCAAGCCTCACGTTTATCCGCTTTTTAAACTCCCAGCGCAGGCCGACTCCATAGTTAGGCAGAGTCTGTGACCAGTTGAATGCGGCCAGTCGGGGAAAAACATTGCCGGCACCGCCCCACACGACACATCCTATGCGTCTATATATTTTTTGCCGCAACTCCACCTGCATCGTAATCATGTCGTTATCGGTGTAACGACCTGCATAGTAACCTCTCATGCGCTGACTGCCGCCCATGCGCGCAAGCATCGGCCACGGTGTACCCTCGGAGTGGAACTCGGCAAACAAATCAGCGGCAAAAATGCACCCCTTCCACAACGGCCGAAAATAGTTGGCCACAAAGGTGGTGCGCCAAAGGGTTCCGCCACAATTACCCAGCCCTTTAGGAAAAATCATCTCCTGCAAACTCACGTATCCGCCACGGGCAGGATTGGGAATAAAATCCCGCGAATCATACTCGGCCAACAGCCCCAGCCCCGTTGCCGTATAACGTTTGTGCTGCCCGTAAAGATAACTTTCGTTCGTGAACTTTATACCTTCCGTGTGTTCGAAATCGAACATGGCCCCTAAAAACACATTGCGGAAAATCCGATGCAGGTAACGCCCCGTAACCAGATAGTGCTTTTCAACATACGTACTCTCCATGTTATGAGCCCCGGCTTGATAACCCACACCCCATAAACTGCGCGGAGCCGACGAAAAGGCAACTTCGTAATCGATCCGGCTTTTGTTCTTGGCAAAAATATTATTACCCATCACCCCGACCGAATAAAATCCGGAGACCGATACACTGGCAAAAATCGAGATATTCGACGGTGACGTGACGGAATCCGTCCGATCCAGTCGATACAACCCCGCAGCCAATAGTCCGATACCAAAACTCGTATTTTTCGAGTAACTCGGCCCGCCGACAATACTGAAGTCTATTTTTTTTTCGAATGTTTTATCGACCTGCGCCTGCTCAAAATAGTTGATCACCCGATTCAGAAAGGGCTGTTTTCGCTTCACCGTATCCGGTGGCAGCAAATCACTCTCACTGACGGGTGTATAGTTATAGCGCAAGGTGTCGCTGCTGCCCCGTATATACAAACTATCCTGCGCATTTACCTCTGTAACAACACACAGCAGCAGGCATAGAAGAGCAGGGAAGCGACCCATTCAAAAATTATTTATATTTCTCAATCACCTTGTAAAATTCGGCAATGTCGCTTGGTGAGAGGATCCCTTTCTTCATAAAGACCAATTCGCCCTGTTTCGATACGAGCATCAGCACAAATTTGTTGTTACAATCGCCCAGGTTCCACGCCGTACTCAATGCACGAGTCTGATCTGCCAGCACCAGTGCACCGTTCGTAGCCGTGCGTTTCTTCGCCATGGAGCGTGCCACAGCGTTAGGCACCAGCGGTGCATCCTTGAGGTTCATCACACCGAATCCGTAAATGTTGTCGCCCTGAGCACGATGATTCTCCTCAATTTCGACCGTAAAATCGTTATTCTGCTTATGGTGATCGGGATCAACATAGAAAATCATCAGATTCTTCTCACCAAAATGTGGCAGTTTAACAGCCTGCCCATCCAAATTAAGAACTTGCACGTTCGTAACTTTGCGTGGTAAATTCTGCGCCTGCACAGCCGATGCCGAGAGTATCACAGCCAGCAGCAGCATCAATGACTTCATCTTCATTTTTTTTATTTTTTTATTTTATGAAAATAGACTACGCAAAGGTAAGCTTTTTATTCTAATATCAAAATCACCAATCTACGCAAATAATGTTCAATTCGCCTGTTTTTGAACCGTGCTCGCCCTGTGGAGAGGATCAAACGAATAAGCTCCACCGCCCGAAATAATCAGAAATACATAGATCGCCATCAGAATAAATGCCCATTCTCCCGTCACAAATCCTTCGGTAGAGATCACCCTCAGCATGCCAAGTGCCATGATGCACGCTGACAGGCGTACCCGGACACCGATCATAATGAGCACCGAAAAGAACACCTCAACAAAGGTTACAACAACAAAAACCGCCGCAGGATTGATGTAAAGCATCGGTGGATATGATTCTATCAATAAATTGTAATTCTGAATTTTACCTATATTATGGAATAGAATTAACCCGCCGGAAAATAACCGCAGGTACAATACAGCCCAGTCCATGTGCCGATACTGCGCCACCCAATTTTGCATTTTTTGTCCCATACTCCGTTCTATTTTATACCTTCCACCTCCTGCAATTAATATTCCAGAAAATGCTATCTTTGCCACATGAAACAAAGTATCTTATTTGTGTGTCTCGGCAATATTTGCCGTTCTCCGGCTGCTGAAGGCATTCTGCGTCACCTCACACAGCACACCCCCGACTTGCAACTTGACATCGACTCCGCAGGAACCTACGGCGGCCATGCCGGGACATTGCCCGATGTGCGCATGCAGCAGGCTGCCACACGCCGCGGCTACGTTCTCACCCACAAAGCCCGTCAAATCGAAGAAGCCGATTTTGAGCGGTTCGATCTGATTGTAGTGATGGACGACAGCAACTACGAACGAGTCTGCCGCTTGGCATCGTCACGCGAACAAATTAACAAAATATTCCGTCTGGTTGAATTTTGCCGGCACCACCCCGACCGCACCTATGTTCCCGATCCCTACTACGAAGGACACGAGGGGTTCGAATTAGTACTGGATCTGCTGGAAGACGGGTGTGAAGGAATCATCGAACACCTTAGAAATCAAGGCCGAAACTGAGCGAATAAGTCTTGTTAAAGGGGCTATCTTCCTGTGCAAAAAGATAAGCAAAGTCCAAACGCAGGTGCATAAACCGCACACCGGCACCAACAGAGGCATAGTTCGGATTATACATCGTTTTCTCACCAAAATGATAGCCGCCACGCACCTGAAACAACTGCATAAGATTATACTCCACACCGACAGCACCCTGCATGCTACGCAGATAGGCGGGTGCAAAATAGTAGCCTACATCTACGCCGACCGTCACTTCGTGCGCATCGGTAATAAACGCATCGAATGCCGCGCCAAGGGTTGCATTCATCGGCAGATCGAAGGGTGCATCCGCAAGATAACCGCCTAAATTACTCAATTTCGCACCGACTCGCAACGTGGCCTGCTGCCCGATATTCTCCAACGGTAACGCATACAACGCACTCAGATCGACCGCCAAAGCATCTGCCGTGCCACCATCTGCGAGTTTCGAATGACAATATCGGGCTACGATACCCACCGCCCATTTCTCATTGACTCGTCGCGAATAACCCAAGTCCACAGCCATGTTATCTTTGCGGTACTGTCGCCAGCCGACCTGTAAAAAGTTGCTGTTTTTGATGCGTGCAAAACCCGAAACATTGAAATTATTGTAGCCATCTTGCGAAAAATACGAACTCGACAGTTGTGCCTGATAGGGTGAAAACACGACCGCCGCCGCATTATTATAGATGGCATGTGAATCCGAAAGGGTAGTCGTCACCACACTTCCCATGCCCAAACTCTTCGCGTCAAGGCTCATAAAGGCCTCCTGTGCCGATACGTGGCCTATTGCCAGCACCATAAAAATCAAGATCAATCGTTTCATATCGCAAATATATAAAACTTGTCGGAATATCGCAACAATTCACAACATTCCGACAAGTTAAATAAAGAATGTAAATTAAGAATTTGTTTGAATTTGTTTGAATTTGTCACGGAAGTTATTTACATAAATTCGGTTTAAACCAGAAAAAGATATTTTGCAGGAAAAAGTAATCAACAGGAAAAATTACTTAGAAGGCGAAATGTTGGATAATTGGTCGGATGTGGG
>JAVXCD010000123.1:0-5809 GCA_036659655.1 Alistipes sp. | reverse complement strand
ACGCCTCGAACGGCAGTTCCGTTGTGTGACGTGCCGCCATGCGCCCCGCATCGGGAGGCAGCAGCGAGGCCACAAAATAAGGCGGATTGGAGATGATCAGGTCGAATGAATGAATGCTTTCAAATTGTTGTACAGCACATTGCATGAAATTTATGCGACTACCCCAAGCCGAATCTGCCGCATTCTCACGGGCTTGCGAAACGTCACTTATATCAATTCCTGTGATTGAAGCCACAGACCGTTGTGCCAACATCAAAGCCAGAATACCCGTTCCCGTGCCGATGTCGAGGATGTGGCGATCCGTTGCCCGCACTTCAGCCCATGCGCCGAGCAGCACCGCATCGGTGCCGACCTTCATGGGGCAACGATCTTGCCTGATCGTGAATTGCTTAAATTGAAACATACATTTGTGCGCCTAAGAAGCTGTTTTAAATAACTTCGGTAACAAATTCAGAAGCTGTTTTAAATTTATTAATCTTGTTCTTTTCGGCTCTTTTCGCTCCGGTTTCCGTCCTGTAAATCCTCATTTAGCTTGCTAAAATCGGATTTACAGAACAAAAACAGGAACAAAAATAGCTCTCAAATAACTTCGGTAACAAATTCAAACAGTTTCTCAAACAACTTCTAATTCAGGTCAAAGATAAAGTGATTTTCCCGAAAATAAAAATTCAAACAGCTTCTCCTAAATTTAACCTGTTTCTTCCTTATTACTTTTGAATTATTCCTTATCTTTGTCTACATGTATCTTATTGCAGATAGCGGTTCGACAAAGTGCGAATGGATCTTTGTGGACAATACGCGCATCGAACGGGTGCGCACAGCCGGCATCAACGCCATGCTTCATACGCGTGAGCAGATGCAGGCCATCTTGCGTATGCTGCCGTCGTCAACTCAGCCGGAAGCCGTTTATTTCTACGGTGCGGGGTGCGGAGCGCAGTTTCCGCAGGCGACGGAGGCGTTGACAGAGGTGCTGACGGCCTTCTTTGGTACGACACACATTGAGGTGGAGTCGGATCTGATTGCTGCCGCACGGGCGTTGTGTGCGCACGAGGCGGGCATCGTCTGCATCTTGGGTACGGGGTCGAACTCGTGCCTCTACGATGGGGCGCGGATTGTGAAACACGTTCCGCCGTTGGGTTATATTTTGGGCGACGAGGGTAGCGGTGCGGCTTTGGGACGACGGTTGTTGGGCAATGTTTTCAAAGGGCTGTGCCCTTTGCGGGAGCAGTTGTTGGCGGAGTATGACCTGACCTACGAACAGGTGATCCGCCGCGTGTACCACGAACAACCGGCCAATCGTTTTTTGGCTTCGTTTGTGCCTTTTATCCTGCGCAATATCGAGGCAGAGGGGATGCGTGCGTTGGTCGAAGAGGCTTTTGAGGAGTTTGTAGAGCGGAATTTGAAGCAGTATCCGGCCTCCTGTCACGTATCGTTTGTGGGGGGTGTTGCGGCTCATTTCAGGCGGGAACTGTCGGCCGTATTGGTGCGGCGGGGTTTCCGGGTAGGAGTCATCGAGGAGGCTCCCGCCGAAGGATTGATAAATTATCATCATGGAAAATAGAGTGACCGAACAAGCTTCGGCTTACGAGGAGTTGCAGCAGATGTCGGTGCAGGATCTGTTGACGGGCATCAACCGCGAGGATGCAAAGGTGCATGAGGCGGTGCGGCAGACGATACCTGTTATGGAAGGTCTGGTGACGCAGATTGTCGCGCGCATGGAACGTGGCGGGCGGATGTTTTATATCGGTGCCGGCACAAGTGGTCGGCTGGCGGTGACAGACGCATCGGAATTGCCTCCCACTTATGGTGTGCCGTTCGATTTGGTCATCGGCCTGATCGCCGGAGGTGACGGCGCGTTGCGTCGAGCCGTGGAGCATGCCGAGGACGATCTGCACGGCGCATGGCGTGACTTATCGCCCTACCATCCTACGGCGGATGATGTACTGATCGGTATCGCGGCATCGGGCACAACACCTTATGTTATAGGGGGGCTGCGTGAGGCGCGGACGCGGGGGCTGCTCACAGGCTCGATCACCTGCAATCCCGACTCGCCCGTTGCGGCTGAGGCGGAGTATGCGTTGGAGGCGGTGGTCGGGCCGGAATTTGTGACCGGTTCGACGCGCATGAAGTCGGGTACGGCGCAGAAGTTGATGCTCAACATGATCTCCACGGCCGTGATGATCCGTTTGGGGCGTGTCGAGGGTAATAAAATGGTTCACATGCAACTCACCAACGACAAGTTGGTGGCGCGGGGCATTCGCATGATTCGGGAGGCGAAAGCCATCGACGAGCAGAGTGCCCGCATGTTATTGCTAAAATACGGATCAGTAAAAAAGGCCTTGGAACATGTATAAAAATCTGCGTGAATTTGTCAATCAGCTCGATCGTGCGGGGGAGTTGCGCCGAGTGACGGTACCGGTGTCTACGGTGTATGAGATTGCCGAGATAACTGACCGCATCTCAAAAAGCAACGGAGGCGGACAAGCTCTTCTTTTCGAAAATACAGGCACGGCATTTCCCGTGCTCACCAACATGATGGGTTCTGACAGACGCATGGCCATGGCGTTGGGTGTGGAGCGGTTAGACGAGCTCGCGGAGCGCATCGACAGCCTGCTGAAAACGGTGGTGTCGCCCAAAAATTCGCTGTCCGACAAGTTGCGGATGCTACCTGTGCTGGCCGAGATGTCGCGGTGGTTCCCGCAGGTCTCCTCCTCGCGGGGCGAGTGCCAGCAGGTGGTGATGCAGGGAGCAACGTGCTCGCTCG
Source organism: Alistipes sp. (assembly GCA_036659655.1). GTDB lineage: Bacteria > Bacteroidota > Bacteroidia > Bacteroidales > Rikenellaceae > Alistipes. The sequence goes on along the minus strand of JAVXCD010000123.1, from coordinate 3,045 downwards.
ATCTACTGCCCGTGTTGAAGTGCTGGGGCTGTGACGGCGGTCGCTTTGTGACCCTTCCGATGGTCAACACGATTGATCCCGATACGGGTGTGCGCAATGTAGGCATGTACCGCATGCAGGTGTTCGATGCTCATACTACGGGGATGCACTGGCATATCCACAAGACCGGAGCACGCCACTACGATGCCTACAAAAAGGCGGGGCGACGCATGCCCGTGTCGGTGGCTTTGGGCGGTGACCCCGCCTATACCTATGCTGCCACCGCACCGATGCCCGACAACATGGACGAGTATCTGCTGGCGGGATTTCTGCGCCGCAAACCTGTCAAACTGGTGCAATGTCTGACCAACGAACTCTATGTTCCCGCGGATTGTGACTTTGTGATCGAGGGCTATGTCGATCCGGCGGAAGAGCCGGTCACAGAGGGTGCTTTCGGCGATCATACGGGTTTTTATTCGCTCACGGATCTTTATCCGCAATTTCACATTACAGCTGTCACCCACCGTCGCGATGCGATCTATCCCGCTACGGTAGTGGGCATTCCGCCTCAGGAGGATGCATTTATTGCCAAGGCCACCGAGCAGATTTTTCTTGCACCCATTCGGCTGGCCGTGCAACCTGAAGTGCGGGATCTGACCATGCCTACGGCGGGTACGGCACATAATATTGCGGTGGTCTCCATTGCCCAACGTTACCGCGGACAGGCCGGCAAGGTGGCGCAGGGGCTGTGGGGCGCAGGGCAGATGATGTTTAATAAATACATGCTGATCACTGCCGAGACAATTGATGTGCGCAATAAGGAGTTGCTTGCCAACTTGTTACGTCGGGTTGATGTGCAGCATGATTTAATCCGGGGAGAGGGCATTTTGGATGTGCTCGACCACGCAACGGCCACCACCGGATTCGGTGGTAAATTGGCAATTGACCTTACGCAGATTGATCTCGCCTCGTCGATTCAAACCCCCTCCGTTCCCGCAGGATTCTGTGGCGATTACCTCGCAAAGTGGGGCGTTTTGGTGGCGTTTTCCGATGAAAATCAGCCGATCCGACCCGTTGACGGTGTGAAGTATGTTGCCGTTTTTGATCGCCGAGCCGAGGGGTTGTCTGGCGAAGAGTTGCTGTGGTTGGCGGCGGCGAATACCGATCCGCGTCGCGATGTGCGCGTGTGTGAACAGACGCTGCTGATTGATGCTCGCAGTAAGCATCCGCAGTCGCCCGCCCGCCCGCCCCGTTTTCCAAATGTGGTTACCTCGCTGTCCGAGGTGATCGAGCAGGTGGATGGACGTTGGGCGGAGTATGGTCTGGGTGCATTTATAGCATCTCCGTCAACGCGTTACCGTCGCTTGTTGTGGTCTGAAGATGCAGCGATTTAATGCTTAGAAGCCGTAACAAATTCAAATAGTTTTTTAAATAGTCATGCCGAAACTGTTCTCAAACCGTGAAATCCGCGCTGTGCTGATTTTCTTGCCGTTGGCAGGATTTTTTGTGCTGGGCGGGATCTTCCTGCGAACCCGACCCGACGAGGCGGCAGCGGAGCAGATGACCGAGGAGCTGGAGCAGACCGACGATCGTGTTGAGCGGTTTCCGTTCGACCCCAACACCGTCGAATACCTCGACCTGCGCCGTTTGGGACTCTCTAAATACCAAGCCGTAAGTTTGTTGAAATACCGTGCTGCGGGCAAGATCTTCCGCATCAAGGAAGATGTGGTAACCTGCTATGGCATCAGTGATTCGCTCTATTTCCTGTTGGAACCCTTTATCCGCATCGATGACCACTATGCTCCCGCACCTCGTCGCTATGCCACTTTCAGTCGACAGCAGCGGAGATTGCTTGCGCCCGTTCCGTTTCGGATCGACACCGTCGGCGTAGCCTATCTGCGGGCAATCGGTGCGCTGTCGAAGCGGCAGGCCGAAGCATTTGTCCGCTGGCGCGATCTGAGCGGCATTCGTGATATGGAGGAGCTGCGGGAGTGTTATGTGGTCTCCGATTCGGTGGCAACGGCACTTGAACCGTACATTATTTTCACAACACCCGCCGCACCGACCGATGCGTTGGTGGAGATCAATACGGCCGACTCGACAGCCTTGCGCGGCGTGTACGGCATCGGTGAGAAAACCGTTACGGCAATCATGCAGTATCGCAAACGGCTCGGTGGATTCTACCGCGTGGAGCAGTTGGCGGAGGTGAAAGGGGTGACGGAAAGTAATTTTGAGCATATTTTGAAACAAATTTCTTGCGATAGTTGCAAAATTACGAAAATAGATATTAACTTTGCACCTCCAAATGTCATCTGCGGACATCCGTACGTACCACCGAAGACAGCAAGGAAATTACTTAAAGCGAGGCAATTGAAAGGAGGTTGGCGCACTACTGAAGATTTAGTTGAAGATCACATATTGACCAAGGAGGAGGCTGAGAGATTAGCTCCCTATCTTCAGTTTAGGCTACATACCAAATAGATAGAGCAGAAAAAAGTAATGCAGACCGCGTAAAGCCGCAGGTGGGAAACAAAGTAAAAACAATTAAATATAAAAGTATATCATGATTATCATGCCGGTAAAAGAGGGCGAAAATATCGAAAGAGCTCTCAAGAAATTCAAACGTAAATACGAGCGTACAGGTGTTCTGAAAGAACTTCGTCGCCGTCAATACTTCGCCAAACCTTCGATCACGAAGCGTGAGGATATGCAACACGCTATTTACGTGGAGCACATGTTCAAGGACGAGGAGTAATACAATTTTAAGTTAGCAGGCAGGGGTCGCATTTTTTTGCGATCCCTGCCTGCTTTTTGTGGCAACGAAGCCTGTGTCGGAGGGGCTTTCTGGGATCAAGATGAATTTCCGGTGGGAAAGGGTAGGTGAAAAGTGGAGCTGGCGGGATTTCTGGTGAGCAGAAATACACACCCGATCCTCGAGCCTGTCGAGAGGTCGCAAAGACATGGTTCCCGATCCTCGAGCTTGTCGAGAGGTCGCAAAGGAAACAGTTCACGATCCTCGAGCTTGTCGAGAGGTCGCAAAGGTCATGGTGCTGATTACCTTTGCGA
>JAVXCD010000122.1:0-5918 GCA_036659655.1 Alistipes sp. | reverse complement strand
GCGACCTCTCGACAAGCTCGAGGATCGTGTGGAATGTCTTTGCGACCTCTCGACAGGCTCGAGAAGCGTGAATAATTTATGCAATGTAGGAGGTTTTACGTCCGACAAAATCTTTTCTCTCTTCGGAGAAAGAATCCAAGAGCATCCGACTGTCTATTTATCTCTTGCGCAGAAACACTGTTGCCGTGCGTGAGGTGTTGTAGATCCGCAGGTGATGACGGGTCTGACCGTCCCCGCAGACAATGGGCGAGGAGAGGTGCTCGACACCCATGGCGGCACGTTCCTGTCCACCGAATCGAAGTTCGTCGGTGGAGAGCAGCGGCACATAACAACCGGCCTCAGGCACAGGTAGTTCGTAATCGGGAATTGAGGCTGTCGGATGCCAGTTGAAGACGAATAGCAGGTTGCCGTGCGAGAAGACCATCGTTTGGTTGTGGTCGTCCATCAGCAGGCTATATGCGTACCCGCGATCCAGTACTTTGTACTTGCGAACGAAGCGTAACATGGCTTTGTCGAAATCACCTAAATAGGCGTAACGCAGCGACTTGTCTGTCGCCAGAGACCATTGTCGGCGTGCGTGGGCGTAACTCCAACCGTTGCCTTCGCGTGGAAAGTCAATCCATTCGGGGTGCCCAAATTCATTGCCCATAAAATTGAGGTAGGCCTCGCCGCCTGTGGTGATGGTCATCAGGCGGATCATCTTGTGCAGAGCCATGCCGCGGTCAATGAGGACATTTTCAGAGAAGCGATCCATGCTGAAATACATCTCCTTGTCCATTAGTCGAAAAGCAAGCGTTTTATCGCCCACCAATGCCTGATCGTGCGATTCGGCATAAGCAATGGTCTTTACATTGGGTAGCCGGTTGGTCATCACAGACCACATTTCGTGGATGTTCCACTGCTCGTCGGGGATCTCCTTGAGTTGTTTGATCCAGAAGTCGGGGAGTGCCATGCCCAGCCGATAGTCGAAACCGATGCCTCCGTCGGCAAGAGGTAGACACATGCCCGGCATGCCGCTCACATCCTCGGCAATGGTGATGGCTGCGGGACGGAAGTCGTGCACCAACCGGTTGGCCAGTGCAAGGTAGGTTAGCGCATCGCGGTTGACCCCCTCGTCGAAAAACCGGTCGCGACTGTCAAACTCGACATAGCCGTGATGGTGGTAGATCATCGAAGTCACACCGTCGAAGCGGTAGCCGTCGAAATGAAATTCGTCGAGCCAATATTTTACGTTTGACAGCAGAAAATGCTGTACTTCGCACTTGCCGTAGTCGAAGAGCATCGAATCCCAATATTGCTGATAACCGGCCTCGCCGGCTTTGGAATAGAGGTGGTCTGTGCCGTCTAATTCGTTGATTCCCTCGTTGAGGTTTTTGACATAGTGAGCGTGCACCAAGTCCATAATCACGGCAATACCCAATTCGTGCGCCCGCTTAACCAGAGCTTTCAACTCTTCGGCTGTGCCGCATCGACTCGACGGGGCGAAAAAGTTGGCCACGTGGTAACCGAACGAGCCGTAGTAGGGGTGTTCGGCAATAGCCATGAGTTGTACGGCGTTGTATCCGTCACGCTTGATGATCGGGAGAATCTTTTCTGTGAACTCTTTGTAGGTGCCCACACCCTCTTTTTCCTGCGCCATGCCCACGTGAGCTTCGTAGATCAGAAGGCTGCCGTTGTGGTGAATATCGAACAGATCGCCCGACCAGTCGAAGGGCTGCGGCAGCAGAAACTGTGCTGTGTAATCTTTGGTCTGATCGTTCTGCACCACACGGGTGGCATAGGCGGGAATGCGATCGAGCCAGCCATTGTTACCGTGTACGTGAATCTTATAAAGAGAGCCGTGTGTCAGTCGGTCGCTATACATGGCATCGGGCAAAAAAATGCTCCATACTCCATTTTTATCTTTGTGCAGCCGGAGTTCGGTACGTTGCCAATTATTGAAATCGCCGAAGAGGTAGACATCGTGCGCTTCGGGCAGCCATTCGCGAAACCACCATCCGGATAAGATTTCGTCATACTGCCATCCAAAATGCTGATAACCATTGGCATAATCGACGATAGACCCAGCCGCTTGTTCTATTTCGGACAACTTGTCGAGATACAATTGATGGCGATAATTTAGCTCGCCCTCCACTGGCTGCAACCACTCGTCATGCTCGACGATCGGAAGCCTTTGTACTGAATTTTCCATAGAACCCATTAGATTTATACAAATATATGAATTTTTTTGTTATATTTGTCAGAAACTAATTCTAAAATCATTTCTATCAAAACTATTAACTATGTTTAAAGGACAACCCAAAGGATTAATTGCCGCCGCACTCGCCAATATGGGTGAGCGTTTCGGGTTTTACATCATGATGGCGATTCTCTCTCTGTTCCTGACATCGAAATTCGGACTTGAGAAGACCCCCGCCACTGTAATTTATTCAGTGTTTTATGCGTTGATTTACCTACTGGCCTTGGTGGGCGGTGTCATTGCGGACAAAACGCGAAACTATAAGCGGACGATTCTGTGGGGTCTGATACTTATGACGATCGGTTATTTATTGATTTCCATTCCGACCCCGACTCCAGTGCCTAATCTGGCGTTGTATTTGACCATGACATGTGGCGGGTTGTTGGTGATAGCCTTCGGTAACGGTCTGTTTAAAGGCAACTTACAGGCATTGGTCGGACAGATGTACGACAACGAGAAGTATGCAGCCAAGCGCGATACGGGTTTCCAGATTTTCTATATGTTTATCAACGTCGGTGCTCTGTTTGCACCGCTGCTGGCTGTGGGTATCCGTAACTGGTGGCTCAATGTACATGGATTGGAGTACAGTTCCGACCTGCCGGCACTCTGTCACCATTTCTTGGGAGGAACCATTACACCCGACGCAGCGGAACGTTTGACGAGTTTGGCAACCGAGGTTTCCGGCTCTGTGCCTGCGGACATGACGGTGTTTGCTAATAACTACCTCAATGTATTTAATACAGGATTTCACTATGCTTTTGGTGCGGCGATTATTGCCATGCTGATTTCGCTGGTGATCTACATCGCCAACAGAAAACGTCTGCCCGATCCGAAAGTGAAGGTGGTTGCTGCTCCCGGTGTGAAGAGCAACGAGATCGTGATGGATGCCAAAGAGATTCGCCAACGCATCTACGCCTTGTTCTCCGTGTTTGCTGTGGTGATCTTCTTCTGGTTCTCGTTTCACCAGAACGGAGCCTCGCTCACCTTCTTTGCCAGTGATTATGTGGATTTGAGTATGATCGACATTGATCTGGGTTTCACCCGCATCAAAGGTCCTGAGATCTTCCAGTCTATCAACCCCTTCTTTGTGGTCTTCCTGACCCCGATTATCATCGGATTTTTCGGTTGGCTGCACGCCAAAGGCAAAGAGCCTTCTACGCCGATGAAGATCGCTATCGGTATGGGTATCGCAGCTTGCGGTTTCTTGGTGATGTCGATCGGTTCGATGGGTCTGCCCGATTACGCGGTTGTGAAGGAGATGGGCGGATTAACTGACGCAGCACGCGTTACGCCGTTCTTGATGGTGGGAACCTACTTTATTCTTACGGTGGCTGAGTTGTTCATCTCGCCGCTGGGTCTGTCGTTTGTGTCAAAGGTGGCACCTCCGCAGTATCAGGGCGTTATGCAGGGCTGCTGGCTGGGAACAACGGCATTAGCCAATCAGATGCTTTTTATCGGCGTGATGCTCTATGAGCGCATTCCGATTTGGGCAACATGGAGCGTTTTTGTTGTGGCTTGTGTGCTCTCGATGTTCACCATGCTGGCCATGGTAAAATGGCTGGAGCGAGTCACCAAATAATTGATAATGTCTTAGAAGTTGTTTGAATTTGTTACCGAAGTTTTTTTAGCGTTATTTTGTTCCTGTTTTTGTCCTGTAAATCCGGGGTGAAAAGAGCCGAAAAGAACGAGATGAATAAATTTAAAACAGTTTTTTACTATCACAACAGCGGCACTCCGAACGGGAGTACCGCTGTTGTGATATAAACCACATAAATAATTATGTATGACAAAACAACCTAATTATTTGAAACACCTGCTGCAATGGGGCGTATTAGCGGCTCTCGCAGGTACCATTCTATGGGCGCATTTTAACAATAAACCCGTAGATGTCGAGGCCTATTGCCCCTTTGGTGGGTTGCAGGCTTTCGGGACTTACCTCATCAACAACTCACTGGCCTGTTCCATGTCGATGCTCCAGATCCTTATGGGGGTGGTGCTGGCTGTGGGTGTGATCCTATTCGGCAAACTGTTTTGCGGCTACCTGTGTCCGCTGGGTACCGTGGGCGAATGGCTGGGCAAAGCGGGGCGCAAGATGCACCTGCAAATCGAGATCAAGTCGGGTGGCATGGCCGATAAGATGTTTCGCGGGGTGAAATACGCGTTGCTCTTTACGATCCTCTACTTTACCTTCACTTCGAGTGAGCTATTCTGCAAGCAATTAGATCCATACTATGCAATCGCTACGGGATTCAAAGGCGAGAGCGTGGCGTGGATGGCACTTTCGAGTATTGTATTGCTTTTCTTGGGCAGCGTAGTTGTCAGGATGTTCTGGTGCCGATATATCTGTCCGTTAGGTGCTGTGAGCAACATTTTCAAGTTCCTGCTGATCTTTCTGCCGGCTGTGATTGCCTGCTGGGTGCTGAACTATTTCGGTGTTGAGGGTAGTTGGATTTGGGTGCTGATTGCGACGTGTGTCGGTTGCTATCTGGTCGAGATTGTGAAGATGCGTAGTTGTGTATTTCCGCTGCTGGCGATCACACGCGATGTGGCAGTTTGTAACCATTGCGGGCTGTGTGAAAAACGATGTCCTTACGCGATTCCGCTCGCAGATTTTGCCACGGTGAAACACGTAGATTGCACACTGTGCGGCAACTGTATCTCCTCGTGTGCGACCGGTGCACTGCAAGTCAACGGATGCAAGTCGCTACGTTGGGTGCCGGGGCTGCTGGCCGTAGCACTCTTCTGCATCGCGTTCTGGTGTGGTAGTAACTGGGAACTTCCGACTATCAACGAAACATGGGGCGACCGTGTGCAGGGGACTCAGATCTATAAAATGGAGGGGCTGCAAACCATCAAATGCTTTGGCTCCTCAAAGGCTCTCTCGGCTAAGATGCAGGGTGTACCGGGCGTGTGCGGGGTCAAGACGTTCGTGAATCGTCGTGCAGTGGAGATCGCTTACGATCCCACAAAGACCGATACGATGAAGATACAGGCGGCGATTTTTACCCCTGCGGTACGTAAGTTCAACACACCGCCTCCAACTGTGCCGCTACTTGAGGTGCTCGATTTGGGAGTGGAAGGACTGCATGATCGTATGGATATGGTCTACTTTGGTGCGCTGCTGCAAAAGGTGGAGGGGCTTTATGGCTTTACCTCGGAATTTGCATGTCCCGTCAAGGTGCAGCTCTATGTCGATCCGGCGGTGAATATCACGGCGGAGCAGATGGGCAAGGTGATCGAGACGGAAGTACTGATATTAACCACAAAGAAGAAGAACAAACGAGTATCCTTGCATTTTGTGCTGAAGAGTTTTGCTGAAGAGGGAACGATCTCTGTGGAGGCCTTTGACGCACGGATGAGCGCGGGCACAAAATAGATCACAATCCTTCACGCTTTTTTTCCAAGTCGGAAGAGCAGAACCATTCGATCCTCGAGCCTGTCGAGAGGTCGCGAAGGAAACACAATGTGTACGATCCTCGAGCTTGTCGAGAGGTCGCAAGGTCACTTGAAATTCACGCTCCTCGAGCCTGTCGACAGGCTCGAGGAGCGTGCGGTGTTGTCTCTGCGACCTCTCGACAGGCTCGAGGATCGAAAACAAACAGGCGACCTCTCGACAGGCTCGAGGATCGAAAACAAACAGGCGACCTCTCGACAGGCTCGAGGATCGTATGTGCCCTTG
>JAVXCD010000121.1:0-5941 GCA_036659655.1 Alistipes sp. | reverse complement strand
CAAGCTCGAGGATCGGGTATTTTCAAGTGATCTTTGCGACCTCTCGACAAGCTCGAGGAGCGTGCATAATTTATGCGACTATAAGAGAGTTTTTCCATCCGTATAAAAGAATCGCACTGCAAAAATTGCATAATTCCAAATTATATATTATCTTTGTTAACTTTGCCTCGAAAAAAAAGGAGATCTATGGAAAAGAAACTTACTTTTGACTATGCCCATTACGACACGCTCGCGCAGATGCCCGAAGCCGATCGTAAGTTGGTTGTCGAAGCCGAAAAGGCTACACAGAATGCGCATGCGCCCTACTCCAAGTTTCATGTCGGTGCGGCGGCTCGCTTGAGAAGCGGCCGGTTGCTTTATGGCAGCAATTTCGAAAGCGAGGTCTATCCTGCGGGGTTGTGTGCCGAACGTTCGTTGCTGTTCTATGCACAGGCCAACTACGCTGACGATCCGATCGAAGCACTGGCCATCGCCTCGAATCCCTCCCAACGCGAATGCTACCCCTGCGGCCAGTGTCGTCAGGTAATGGTGGACGTGGAGCGTCGTCAGGCAGAACCTATCCGCGTGATTATGAGCGGTGGCGGCTCGGCATCTATTGTCGACTCCGCAACGTTGCTACTACCCTTCACCTTCGAATTGAAGTAGAAAAATAGGATTAAAAATCCGTAAAATAATGTTCTCTCCCAACGATATTCTTTACGAAGACAATCACCTGTTTATTGTCAATAAACATTGTGGTGATTTGGTGCAGCCCGATCCGTCGGGTGAAAGCGCACTCGAAGACCAGATCAAGGCCTTCATCAAAGTGCGCGACAAAAAACCGGGTGATGTCTATTTAGGGGTGGTGCACCGCATCGACCGCCCCGTGAGTGGTGTGGTGATCTTCACCAAGACCTCAAAATCGCTTGCCCGGCTCAACGAGATGATCCGGGACGGGCAGATCCATAAAATCTATTGGGCCATCACAGAGCAGCGACTTCCTGCCGAGCAGGGTGAGTTACGGCACTTTGTCGGTCGAGACAATAAAACAAACCGCTCACGTGCGTATGACTCTCCGCGAGGCGATGCCAAGGAGGCACGCCTGCGCTATGAGTTGCTGGGAGCCAGCAAGAACTACTCGCTGGTGCAGGTTGAACTGTTGACCGGACGGCATCATCAGATTCGTGCGCAACTCTCGAAAATCGGTTGTTCGATCAAAGGCGATCTGAAATATGGGGCGAAACGTTCGAACCCCAATGGAGGCATCTCTCTGCACGCACGCAGCGTATCGTTTGAGCATCCCGTGCGCAAAGAACCCCTGACGGTCGTGGCTCCCGTTCCGGCAGACGACAGTTTGTGGAGCTATTTCCAAAATAATTAAGCAAAAAATGCGTTTACTTATTCAACGCGTACAGCGCGCCGAGGTCTCTATTGACGGTCGCGTGCACTCCGCAATCGGTGCGGGCTTGCTGACCTTTGTCGGTGTTGAGCCCGACGACACGCCTGACGATGCGGCTTGGTTGGCGGGTAAGTTGGTGAAATTGCGTATTTTCGATGATGCAGACGGGGTGATGAACCTTGATGTGCAACAGTTGGGTGGGGAGGTGCTGGTTGTGAGTCAATTTACACTTTGCGCCTCAACGAAAAAAGGAAATCGGCCTTCGTATCTCAAGGCGGCACCCGAAGCGGTATCGAAGCCGCTGTACGAACTGTTTGCGGCAAATGTTGCGCAGGCAATGGGGCATGAGGTTGCAAGAGGTGTATTTGGTGCCGACATGCAGATTGAACTGCTCAACGACGGTCCTGTAACGATTTATATAAATTCTAAAAACAAGGAATAAGCAAAATGGGGAAAGTTTTCACAGTATGGATGTTGCTGTTGGCGACGATGTTCGTGTCGTGTAGCAACGAGGACAATGGAAACAGAGACGGCGGTTTTGACACGCCTCAACTCTCTGGTGTTACGGCAACAACGGCCACGGTCAGTTGCCGTATCAGATGGAATGAATCGGCTTTGGCCGGTGCTACGGTGGGCTTTGCCTACAGAATTAAGACGCAGGAGACAGGCACTTTTCGCCGCGTGGATGCTACCTCGCTCAGTGGCGGCGTGGCGACCGCGCGCCTGAACGGACTTCATCCGGCCACCGACTATGTGGTCTACTGCGTTGTGCAATGGGGCAATGAGGGAGTATTGCAGAGCGAAACAATCACCCTCACCACCCTCCCCGGAGGCGAGAATACGCCCGTGATCAATATTACCAGTGATCAAACGATCGCCGCAACAGCTGTGGCGGCTACCCACACCATCACCTTTGAGATCACTAACCCAACGTCCGGCAGTGCGCTGGCGGCAAACAGCAACGCTGCATGGGTGCACGCGTTCGACTATACGGTCGACGGAGAGGTCTCATTTGAGATTGATGCCAATACGGGCGATGCACGCACGGCACAGGTCGAACTGACCTATCCCGCAGCGGAGGCGGTCACCGTCACCGTACAACAGGAGAGCGGAAAGGGTGAGCCGAAACCGGTATTTACGACTCTTTCGCACAGTGCCGTCACGAAAACAGAGGCTACACTTTCGTGCAAATTCGCCTATGCAGGTACAAAGACAGTCTCAGAAGCGGGCTTCAACTACACAGCAGGAAGCGGTGGTGAGAAAAAATCGACCACCTCAACTACCGTGGGAGACAAAACCACCAACCTATCGGGACTTACCGCAGGAACAACATACAGTTATTATTTCTATGCTGTTGTCGGCGGACAGACCTACAAGAGTGAGGTCGGGTCATTCACCACACAGGACAACACCCCAAGCGGTGGCAATACCTATCGCTCCGGCTGGGCGGAGTTGCCGGCACTCAAAGAGATGGCCAACGACTATTACTATGCCTACCACCTTTGCCCCGATGTCAGCGTGGGAGGGGGACACAAAGCACGTAACTATTCGGTATGTTATAGCAAAGAGTTGAAGTGTGCCATCTATGTGGCTGCTCCGATGCACACAATGTATTCAAAGAAAAACACAAATCGTACAGATGCCTATACGGACGATCCCGATATTCCATTCGATCAACCCGGTAAATGGAGTGGTTACACGCGTGGTCACATGCTCGGTTCGGGGGAGCGTTTGGTGAGTAAGGCCACCAACAAGCAGGTCTTCTACCACTCGAACATCGCCCCGCAGATCCAAACCTATTTCAATACAGGAGGTGGCGCATGGAACACGTTGGAGGATTGGGTTGATACCCAATGGACTCAAAATAGCGACACAACTTATCAGGTGATCGGCTGTTACTGGAAAGATAAAAACAAAAAGGTGAGCGGCACCACCATCCCGACGCATTTCTATAAAGTGCTGTTGCGCACCAAGAAACACCAGAACAAATGGGTGACAAACTGTACGCGCGACGAATTGCAATGTATCGCCGTGATGGTCGAACATCGTGCTTACACCAAAGCCGAAGTTCCCAAGACCTCGCAGTACGAAGCGAAGGGCATGCTTTACTCGGTGAAGGATATGGAGAAGATGACGGGCTTGACATTCTTTGCAAATGTCCCGAATGCCCCCAAAGACATGTATAACGTCGCCGACTGGGGATTGTAATACTTTATCGTGAAGCCACTCTTTCGAGGGTGGCTTCACTGTTTTTAGAAACTGTTTGAATTTGTTACCGAAGTTATTTTAGCACTATTTTTGTTCCTGTTTTTGTCCTGTAAATCCGGGGCGAAAAGAGCCGAAAAGAACGAGATGAATAAATTTAAAACAGCTTCTAAACTTAAATTGCATCAAAATCATGTACCCTTGGGGCAACGAACGACGTTTTAACAACTATTCGGGCTACTTCCGCCGCACCTTCGGCAGTCGAGTGCAGAAGGTGACCATTCATGCGGGTTTCACCTGTCCCAACCGCGACGGGAAAATCAGCCGTGGCGGATGCTCGTTCTGCAACAACGCGGCCTTCACCCCCTCCTACTGTATGCCGGAAAAGAGCATCACACAGCAAATAGACGAGGGGATCGCGTTCCATACGAACCGCTACCGCACAGCCTCGCAGTACCTCGCTTATTTCCAATCCTTCTCCAACACGTATGCGCCTCTGCCTCATCTGCGTACGCTCTACAACGAGGCGTTGGCACATCCGCAGGTGGCAGGGATTATCGTCGGCACACGCCCCGACTGCGTGGACGACGAGAAGTTGGATTATTTCGCCGAGTTGGCACGTGAGAAATATGTGGCAATCGAATACGGGGTGGAGTCCACCTATGATGCGACGCTGCGGGCGATCAACCGCGGACACGATTTCGCCACGGCACGCCGTGCTATTGAGCAGAGTGCCGCACGAGGATTGCACGTGGGGGCGCATTTTGTGTTGGGGTTGCCCGGCGAGAGCGACGAGATGCTGCTGCGGCAGATCGACACGATCAACACCCTGCCGCTGACAAGTATCAAATTTCACCAGTTACAGGTTTTCAAACAAACTCCGATGGCGGAGGAATATGATGCCTGTCCCGAAAAATTTCGTTTCTGGACCGTGGATGAATACCTCGACTTATTTGTCGAGATGCTGCGCCACCTGCGTCCGGAGATCGTTGTAGAACGTTTTGCCAGTGAGGCACCCCCGCGTTTTCACCACGGCCGCAACTGGGGACTGATCCGCAACGAGACCTTGCTGTCGATGCTCGAAAAAAGATTGGAGAGCAGGCGGGTGTATCAAGGGGAATTTTTTATACCTTTGTATCACTAACTCATCATTATCATGGGGATATTATCTTTTGACAAAATCATCACCGGCGTGAAGGAGTACTTCCTGATGGCTCTGGGCATGTTTATTTACTCGTTCGGCTGGATCGGCTGTATCCTTCCGGCAAATGGTGTCGGCGGTGGCGCTGCGGGTTTCTCGCTCATCATGTGCCACGCGCTGGAGCAATATTGCGGCATCAGTATCCAGATCGGTACGATGGTCTTCCTGCTCAATGGCGTGTTGCTGTTGATCGCCGGCTTCATCATCGGCTGGAATTTCGGCCTAAAGACGATTTATTGCGTCTTTGTGCTCTCCGTGGCGATGAATATCTGGCAGTCGGTGTTAGGCCCGGACTCTTCGTTTCCGGCGTTTCGCGACATGTTCTCCGGTTTGCACGAACTGGAGGCGGTGCTTCAGATTATCTTAGGCGGTCTGCTGGCCGGTGTGGGTGTCTCGACCTGCTTCAAACAGGGCGGCTCCACGGGCGGTACGGACATTGTGGCGATGATTATCAACAAATACCGCACGATCAGCTACGGCCGTATCGTGATCTACTCCGACTTTGTGATCATCGCCTCATCCATGCTGGTAGGCTTCAAAATCGATTCGGTCATCTACGGTTACGTCATGACGGCAGTGTTCGGCTATACGGTCGACTTATTGATGTCGGGGAACCAGCAGTCGAGCCAATTGCTGGTGGTCACACACGACTACGAAAAGATGGCGGAGGTTATTTTGCAGGGTGCACACCGCGGGGTTACCTTGTTGGATTCGATGGGTTGGTTTTCAAAAGAAAATTCAAAAATCGTGATGGTCGTCTGCCGCAAACGCGAAACAGACACAATTTTGAAACTCGTCAAGAGCGTTGATCCCGATGCGTTCATCACCGTGGGCTCTGTCATGGGTGTCTATGGCAAAGGTTTTGAGGCCTTAAATAAAATTTAGGAATATAATGTAAATCCCCGTAGAGGGACGTCTCCCCACACAGTCTAATTCGCTTGCATCTCCGTCGTCTTAATCGGAGTTAAATATCTTTTTTTAAGATATTTATCACAATAACTACGCACACGATCCTCGAGCTTGTCGAGAGGTCACAAAAGATCCTCAATTCACGATCCTCGAGCCTGTCGAGAGGTCGCAAAAAGATCCTCAATTCACGATCCTCGAGCCTGTCGAGAGGTCGCAAAAAGATCCTCAATTCACGATCCTCGAGCCTG
>JAVXCD010000120.1:0-6025 GCA_036659655.1 Alistipes sp. | reverse complement strand
CCTCTCGACAGGCTCGAGGATCGGGCATTGTGTTTCCAAAGTCCTTGCGACCTCTCGGCATACGTGGGTTTACGCATTTTGCTTGATCCGTCCCTGTGTCATGCGGCGGTACTCGGCGGGGGTGACCCGATTTTTCTTTTTGAAGGCGGTGAAGAAATACTCTTGGTTCTCGAACCCCATCAGATAGGCGATCTCTTTCACGGGAACGGTGGTGTGGGTGAGGAGTTCTTTGGCTTTTGAGAGTTTCATCTCTTGGATATATTGCGCCGGAGCGAAGCCGGTGTACTCCTTGAAGATCTTGCGGAAATTCGAATAACTCATGTTCAACTCCTCGGCGATCTGCTTGGGACTGATCTCTTTGAAACGGTCGGCGATCATGATTTTCGCACGGTTGATTTGGGTGACTGTCTCCGAGGTTTCAAACAGGTGATTTTTGTCGTAAAAATAAGCCAATCCCAACAACAGATTCACGATTCCCGAGAGCACCTGTTGAAAGCCCGATTTCTGTTCGAGAGCCACCTGTATGGCCTGCCGGTAGAGCTGTACAATCTCGGGGTTGAGACCTACGTTGTAGAGCGGTTTCTCTTGTGTGAAAAAACTGTTTTTGGTCCAATAGTCGATGTGCGTACCCTGAAAACCGATCCAGAATTCATCCCAACCGCACCCCTTGTCGGGCATGTAGTTGTGCCACTCGCCGGGGAATAGCAGGAACATGTCGCCGCTTTTCACCGGAATGGCCTGCTCGCATCCGGTTGTCTGCGAGTAGAAACGCCCCGAACCTTTGGTGATGTAGAGCAACTGATATTCGTTGAGGATGCGTCCGTTATCGGTGGAAAAAATGTAGCGTGCGGGATGGTTGTTCGGCGGATAGGGTGCATTGGCCTCGATGCTTTGGTGGCCCACCGAATTGACGGTCATGCCCCAAAGTTGGTCGGTTGGGTTTATGGCCAGATATTTCAGGTGAATGGAATTATCCATAAGTTGACTATTTTGTTGCAAAGTAGTAAAAAAAGTCAAATAATAGATCTTAAAAATCAGATAATTCACAACTGTTTCGAAAAAATGAGGGAATTTTGCATTACCTATTCATCAACCGAAACTTCAAATGGACAAAATACACTTCATCGCCTTCGACTTAGGAGCCACCAGTGGCCGCACCATCTTGGGTTCGCTCGCCGGGGAGGAGCTGCAACTCAAGGAACTCACCCGCTTTGCCAATCGAATCCTGCCGTTGAACGGCCATTTCTATTGGAACATTTTTTCGCTGTACGAACAGTTGTGTGAGGGGCTGCGCGCCGCGGCACGCGAAGGGGTCGAGATCACTTCGATCGGCATCGACACGTGGGGTGTGGACTTTGCTTTTGTGGGTAAGGACGGGTCGTTGTTGGGCATGCCCTACGCCTATCGTGACCCTCACACCGTAGGCGCACCGGCGGAGTATTTCGACAAGGTGTGGTCTCAGGAAGAGGTGTACGACCGTACCGGCATCCAGATCATGAATTTCAATTCGCTCTATCAACTCTACGCTATGCAGCGTGACGGCTCGTCACAACTTGCCGCCGCGAAGCATCTGCTGTTTATGCCCGACGCATTGAGCTACCTGCTGACGGGAAACAGGGTGACGGAATATACCATCGCTTCTACCTCGCAATTGCTGAATCCGCGCACCAAAAAGATCGAGACAGCCCTACTGGAGAAGATGGGTGTGTCGGCATCGCTGTTTGGCGAGGTGGTGCTGCCCGGCCATCGGATCGGGTTGCTGAACGAGCAATTGGCGGCTGAAACGGGTCTGGGACGAGTTCCGGTGGTGGCGGTGGCCGGACACGACACGGCCTCTGCCGTGGCGGCGGTACCTGCGCAGAACGAACGGTTTGCCTACCTCAGTTCGGGCACTTGGTCTCTCATGGGGATCGAGGTGCGGGATGCCGTCATCACGCCGCAGACAGCCGCCTACAACATCACCAACGAAGGGGGTGTCGAGGGAACCACGCGTCTGTTGAAAAACATCACGGGCATGTGGCTGCTGGAGCAGTGCCTCAAGACTTGGACACAACAGGGGCGGGCGTATGATTATCCGACGATGATAAAGCGAGCCGAGGCCGCTTCCGCCTTTCGATCGATGATCGATCCGGACGATGCGTGTTTTGCCAATCCTCAAAATATGCCGCAGGCGATCTCTGCCTACTGCACTCGCACGGGGCAGCCGGTACCTCGCAACGACGGGGAGACGGTGCGTCTGATTTTCGAAAGTCTGGCGTTGAAATATCGCTTGGTGCTCGACCGTTTTCGCACACTGGCTCCGTTTCCTATCGAGCAACTTCATGTGATCGGTGGCGGCTCGAAAAACGAACTGCTCAATCAATTTACAGCCAATGCGATCGGCATTCCTGTGGTAGCGGGACCCGCAGAGGCTACGGCCATCGGCAATGTGATGTTACAGGCCAAGGCGGCGGGTTGTGTGGAGTCGTTGGCGCAGATGCGTCAGTTGATCGCCCGCTGCATCTCCACCCAAACATTCACCCCGATGTGCACGGTAGAGTGGGGTGTAGCCTATGAAAAATTCAAACAAACAATACCAAACCTATAAACTATGAAAGAGCTACAAATCACCAAAGCTTATGAAATTGCCAAGGCCCGTTATGCGGAGTTAGGCATCGACACCGAGGTGGCACTTCGTGCCCTTCAGCAGATTTCCCTGTCGCTCCATTGCTGGCAGACGGACGACGTATCGGGGTTTGAGAACCCCGACGGTCAACTTTCGGGGGGCATTCAGGCCACCGGCAACTACCCCGGTAAAGCCCGTAATATCGGCGAGGTGCGTGCCGACATCGAAAAAGCAAAAGCCCTGATCCCCGGCAATCACCGACTGAACCTGCACGCCATCTACGGTGATTTCGACGGTAAAAAGGTCGATCGCAACCAAATTGAGCCGACTCATTTCCAGAGTTGGATTGATTGGGCGAAGCTCAACGGCATGAAATTAGATTTCAACTCGACGAGTTTCTCACACCCAAAAAGTGGGGAGATGACGCTGGCGAATCGCAACAAGGAGATCCGTGATTTCTGGATCGAACACACCGTGCGTAGCCGTCGCATTGCCGATGAGATGGGTCGTCAGTTGGGTGACAAAGCCTGTCACAACCTCTGGATACACGATGGGTCGAAGGACCTGACTGTGGATCGTTACTATTACCGCTCCCTGCTGAAAGATTCGCTCGATCAGATCTTTGCACACAAATTCGACCATGTGAAAGATGCGGTCGAGTGCAAGTTGTTCGGCACGGGATTGGAGAGTTTCACCGTGGGCTCTCACGAATTTTACATGGGCTATGCGGTCAGAAACAACATCATGGCTACGCTCGATATGGGACACTTCCATCCCACGGAGGAGACGTATGACAAGATTTCGTCCATGCTGCTTTATACCTCTCAAATTATGCTTCACGTGAGCCGTCCGGTGCGCTGGGACAGCGATCATGTGGTGATCCTCAACGACAGCGTGCAACAGTTGGCGCAGGAGATCGTGTGGGCTGATGCCCTGTCGAAGGTGAATATAGGACTCGACTATTTCGATGCTTCCATCAACCGCATCGGGGCTTATGTCATTGGTAGCCGTGCCACTCAAAAAGCCTTCTTGCAGGCTCTGCTCTCACCCATCCGACAATTGCGCGCCTACGAAGCCGACGGTTGCAACTTCCAACGGCTGGCGTTGCTGGAAGAGGCGAAATCGCTGCCTTGGGCTGATGTGTACAACTACTTCTGTCTGAAAAACAATACACCCGCCGGTGAGGATTACATAGCCGATGTGGAGCAATACGAACGTGAGGTCACCTCGAAACGGTAAATTGCCATGGAGATTTTAATCGGTTTGCTGATTATCGCCATCGGAAGTTTCGGGCAGTCCAGTTCCTATGTGCCGATCAAAAAGGTCAAGGAGTGGAGTTGGGAGAATTTCTGGCTTGTGCAGGGGGTCTTTGCGTGGTTGGTGTTTCCGCTGCTCGGAGCCCTGATCGCAGTGCCTGCGGGCAGTTCGCTCTGCTCGCTATTGGGTGAGGGCGGTGCGGTCGAGGCTGTTGTCTATGGTGCGCTGTGGGGCGTTGGAGGGCTCACTTTCGGCTTGAGTATGCGCTATCTGGGAGTGGCTTTGGGACAATCCATTGCACTGGGTACCTGTTCGGCATTCGGCACCCTGTTGCCTGCGCTGTTCGGTGGCACAGATCTACTGCATGGTAATGGCCTTGCACTGCTGTTGGGGGTCTGCATCACCTTGGCCGGCATTGCTGTGATCGGGTATGCCGGTTCGCTGCGCTCCCGCAACATGAGCCCGGAGGAGCGACGTGCTGCCATCAAGGACTTTGCCCTGACCAAAGGGCTGACAGTGGCTTTGCTGGCCGGTGTGATGAGTGCCTGCTTCGCTCTGGGACTCAATGCCGGAACCCCCATTCGCGAGGCGGCCATGGCACAGGGTATCGACGCGCTCTATGCCGGACTTCCGGTGATCTTGCTGGTGACGGTTGGCGGATTTTGCACCAATGCGGCCTACTGCCTTTGGCAGAACCTGAAAAATCACACAGGGCACGAGTACATCTCGCTGTCGGGTGGCACTCTGCTCAACAACTTGTTGTTCTGTGCCTTGGCCGGTGGTTTGTGGTACTCGCAGTTCTTTGGACTGGAGATGGGCAGAAGTCTGCTGGCTGATTCGCCCGTTTTGCTGGCCTTCTCGTGGAGCATTCTCATGTCGCTGAATGTGGTCTTTGCCAATGGCTGGGGGCTGGTACTCAAAGAGTGGAGAGGTTGTAATGCCCGAACCCTCGCAATGCTGGGGCTGGGTGTGGCCATCCTGCTTTTTGCGATCTTTTTCCCGTCTGTATTTTAAGAAACTGTTTGGAGCCATGAATGGATTTTCACTTCGGAGGTGTAGTTTTGCAGCTTCGGACAAGTTTCAAAAATTTATAAAATAATTTTGTCACCAATTCAAAACGATTTCTAATTTTACCTAAAAATGAAATATAACAATCAATTAACAACACGCATCGCCGAGGTGGCCGAAGTCGCCGGCTATCTTTGGCAAAAAGGCTGGGCTGAGCGCAATGGCGGCAACATCTCGTACAACATCACCGACGTGGTGGATGATGCCGTGTGCGGGCTGAAACCCATCAGTGAGGATTTCCTGCTGGCTCGCCCCGTGACCAATCTCTGCGGTCACTACTTTCTGGTGACAGGCACCAACAAACGTATGCGCTACGTCCATTCGTCCCCCATGGAGAACATGTCGATCATCCGCATCGCGGCTGACGGCACAAGTTATGCTATCCTCGCCGAGCAACCCATTCATCCCACTTCGGAGTTGCCCGCGCATCTCAGCATCCACGACTACCTGTTGGGGCAGGGGCGTAACAACAAAGTAGTCATTCACACCCATCCGATTGAGTTGGTTGCCATGACCCACAACCCTGCATTTTTGAGCAAGGATGTGCTTAGCAAACTCCTGTGGAGCATGATCCCTGAGACGCGTGCCTTTTGTCCCAAGGGTGTGGGCATTGTGCCTTATGCCATGCCCGGATCCATCGAACTGGCCGATGCTACCCTTGCACAACTCGACGAATACGATGTGGTGTTGTGGGAGAAGCACGGCGCACTGGCCATCGGTGAGGATGCCATCGAGCCGTTCGACCGCATCGACACCCTCTCGAAGTCGGCGCAGATCTACCTCTCGGCGCGTGCCATGGGTTTCACTCCCACCGGTATGAGTGAGGAACAGATGCAGGCGTTGAAGGTGGCGTTTAACCTGTAAATTATACGGGATCAAGTGGAATTTCTTGTTGGTGGACAGGTTTATATTTGTCTCCAACCGAAAACGAAAATGAAACCGTTCCCGATCCTCGAGCTTGTCGAGAGGTCGCAAAGACTTTGAATGCACGATCCTCGAGCCTGTCGAGAGGTCGCAAGGTCACTTGATGTGTTGCCTTTGCGACCTCTCGACAAGCTCGAGGATCGTGCATGTGTCTTGCTCTGCCCAGCTCTT
>JAVXCD010000119.1:0-6037 GCA_036659655.1 Alistipes sp. | reverse complement strand
ATTCCGCCCTTGTCGGTGTGTGCATAGTTCACTTGCAGACTACTGATTTTTTTCTGCGAGAGAATCTCCAAGTGCCACGCTAAATGCTCACGGGTGAGCGTATCACCCATCCACCAATAGAACGGCACCTCACCGTAGCCTTTGGGTGGGGTAACAAAACCGACCCGCGGATCTTGATTCGCCGAGCGATCGGGATAGCCCGCAGGCAACTGCGCATTGGGTTGTGCGAAACAAACGCCGCCCAGCGCAAGCAGGGCTATTACAACTATTTTCCTCATAAATTTAAGGTTTTTTTAAGATTTTAGTAATCGGTAGTTTTTGGTTTTTTGCATACTTCAGACGCATGAAGGTCTGAAGTAACGATTGTCAATGGTATATGTAAGAAACAGCTTCTAAAACCATTCCAGCCCATTCGGATCTGGAAGAAGTTCAAACCGGCATTCGTATTGTTAACAAATTTAGGCTGTTTCGACGCGATAGAGATTAAAAAACTGTTTTTTCAACTCGACAAAATGGGGAAATTTCGGCATTCGATATATTTTCGTACCTTTGCAGCCCAAAAACCGCAATATAAAATGTACAGTTTTTCAACATATAAAGCCCAATACCGCTCAAACCTGAAGTTGGCTCTGCCCGTCGTGCTGACGCAGGTAGGGCAAATCATGGTGCAGTTTGCCGACAACGTCATGGTCGGACAATACGGTGGCGATAACCCCACCCCCTTAGCCGCGGTGTCGTTCGGCGGTTCCATCTTTTTCATTCTCTTCATCGCCGGCATCGGCATCACCTTGGGTCTCACTCCGCTTATCGGCGCACTCTATGCACAGGGCGACAAGTTAAAGTCGGCGCGCTACCTGCAAAACGGCATCCTTTTCTACACCCTGTTAGGCATCCTGATTTCGGTGCTTCAATTCGCCATCATCCCGCTGATGTATCACCTTGGGCAACCGGCCGCGGTGATCGATATGGCCATTCCTTACTACAAAATGCTGGCGTTGAGCATGACTCCAATCATGCTATTCTTCGCCTTCAAGCAGTTTTTGGAGGGTGTGGGTAATACGAAAGTCGAGATGTTCGTAGTGATTTTCAGCAACTTGTGCAACGTCTTCTTCAATTGGATCTTCATCTACGGTCATTGGGGTTCGCCGGAGATGGGTGCTGAGGGAGCGGGCTTGGGCACGCTACTGTCTCGTATCATGATGCCGATTTTGATTATCGCCTATTTCTACAAACGCGACAAATACCGCAGCTACCTCGACGGATTCTCGCCGTTGAACTACTCGTTCTCCACCTTGCGCACCCTGCTGCGCATGGGCATCCCGATCTCGATGCAGATGTTCATGGAGGCCTCGGCATTCATCGGCACCAGCATCATGATGGGCTGGATGGGCACCGCGGCCATCGGGGCAAACCAGATTACCACCACCTTGGGCAACTGCTCCTTTATGATCGTCATGTCGATCGGTGCAGCCACCACCATCCGCATCTCCCACTGTTACGGCGCACATAACATCGGTGAGTTGTCGATGGCCGCCAAAGCCTCTTATCACCTCACACTGGCGTGGAACTTCTTTGCGGCAATCATGTTCATTTCACTGCGCAACTACATTCCCATGCTCTTCACTTCGAATGCCGAGGTGATCGACATCGCCTCGAAGTTACTGGTCTTTGTAGCTCTGTTCCAACTCTCAGACGGTATTCAGAATGTCTCGGTCGGCGTACTGCGCGGCATTCAGGATGTGAAGATCATCATGCCCATCGCCTTCATCTCCTACATCGTACTCAACCTGCCTGTGGGCTATTTCTTCGGTTTCACACTCAACATGGGCCCGGAGGGTCTGATCCTTGGCTTCACCTTCGGACTCTCGATGGCAGCCCTGCTGATGATCCTGCGTATCAAGCGCAAACTGAGACTTCTGCACAAAGCATAGGCGATATTTCAGATTATTTTGTATCTTTACAAAAATTTTAGGTAATGGATTCTACCAAACATCATAACGAATGTTGCAAACCCGACATCGGTCGCGGCTGCACATTCTGCAACTGTAATTCGGAGAGTGAGGCGGCCGCCTGCGAAGGGTGTTTCAAACTGCACGAAACTGCATGGCTGGAGGAGTATCCCGAAAATATGCCGACCGATCTGGTCGAGGTTCGGTTCAAAAATACCCGTCGCTCCTACTATCAGAATGTCAACAATCTTCCGCTCAAACGTGGCGACATCATTGCCGTTGAAGCTTCACCGGGACACGACATTGGCATCGTTTCGCTGACGGGAGATCTGGTAGCCAAGCAGATGCGTCGCACAGGGTTTAACCCCTTCAACGGCGAATACAAAAAAGTCTACCGCAAAGCCAAACCCTTCGATCTCGAACGGTGGCAGGAGGCCATTGTGCTGGAGCACGAAACAATGATCCAAGCCCGTCAGATTGCCGCAGAGATGGGGCTCAACATGAAAATCGGCGACGTGGAGTATCAGGGTGATAAGATCAAAGCCATTTTCTACTACATCGCCGATGAGCGTGTGGATTTCCGTGAGTTGATCAAAGTCTTTGCCGAAACATTCCACATCCGCATCGAAATGAAGCAGATCGGCGCACGACAGGAGGCGGGGCGCATCGGTGGTCTGGGTGCCTGCGGACGCGAATTGTGCTGCGCTTCGTGGATCTCGAATTTTTCGAGCATCACCACCAATGCCGCACGCATACAGGAAATTTCACTCAACCCCCAGAAATTAGCCGGGCAGTGCTCCAAATTGAAGTGCTGTTTGGTCTACGAATATGACACCTATATAGATGCGCGTAAAGAGTTCCCCCGACTGCGCGAACCGTTACAGACCCTTGAGGGAGAATTTTTCTTGGTAAAAAATGACATCCTTGCCGGCACGATGTCCTTCAGCAGCAGCAAAGATGCACTGGCCAACATGATCACCCTACCCATTGTACGGGTCAAGGAGATCGTGGCACTCAACCGCGCAGGCTCGAAGGTCGAGAAGTTACAGAAAGAGGAGGATCTGCCCGTGGTAACCGAGGAACCTACGTATCGTTCGGAGGAGGACAGCATCACGCGTTTCGATACTTCGAAACGTCGCAACAACAAACAACGACGCAACGGCGATCGCCGCGAGAATACCAACAAATCGGAGGAATCTCGTTCCGAACGTCCGCAAGGCGAGGCTGCGCAAGAGCAGAAACCACGCCCACCACGCCCGCAGGGAGAAAAAACGCAGGGATCGCGTCCGCCACGGTCACAAGGAGACCGCCCCCAAGGTGAAAAACCGCAAGGAAATCGCCCGCCACGCCCGCAAGGAGAAAAAACACAGGGATCGCGTCCTCCACGTCCCCAAGGAGACCGTCCCCAAGGTGAAAAGCCGCAAGGAGATCGTCCTTCGACGGGAAATACAACCGGAGAAAACGCACGTCCGCGCTCTCACCGCGGCAATCGCAACAACAACCGTCGCCGCGAGAACAACACCGGCACAGGCAATACGGGCGCGGCAGCCACGGAAAGTAAAAAGAGTAGCAACGGCGCAGCCGGTTCGGAAAACAAAGGACAGGAATAGACAGTGAGAGGAGCGACAATCATAGCAGCACTGTTTTTTGCGGGGTGCATCTCCCCGCATCAGGCAGTTGTTACCAATGTCGACCTGCTGTCATGGTGCGATTCGGCCGTGGTGGTTTTGCACAATACGGACACCACCGCATTGAGAGATCTCAGCGTCATCGTGCGCTTCAACCACCAATTTACCCGAACAGCCCTGCCGCTCACCATCGCCACCCGCACGCCCCAAGGGGTGCGTTACGGCGAGCCATTCACACTCCCCATACAACACACCCGCGCGGTGGCTGCACGCTCTTGCGAACTCGTCATCCCCTATCGTCGCTCGGTTGTGCTGCAAGAGGTGGGAGATTATCACATCGTCATCACCCCGCGGGAGGAGGTGCAAGGCATCGAAGCAATCGGCATCAACATCGAAAAAAGCAAATAAAGTTGGGAAAAGATAAACTACGCAAGTTCAACGAGAACTTGACTTTCAAGTGCTTCATACAGCCCGAATTTGAAGAGATGTTCCGTCAGGATCACCCGATCAAAGGAAATTGGCATCGTGATTTCTTCCACAACGACCACCCCATTGTCCTCGAATTGGGTTGCGGGAAGGGCGAATACACCGTAGCCCTGGCCGAACGGGAAGCCGACAAAAACTTCATCGGCATCGACATCAAGGGTGCCCGCATGTGGCGCGGAGCGAAGACCGCCACACAACGCGAAATGGCCAATGTCGGATTTCTGCGCACCCGCATCGAGTTCATCAACTCCTTTTTTGCAGCGGGCGAGGTGTCGGAAATTTGGATCACCTTTCCCGATCCTCAACTAAAAACGCGACGTGCCAAGAAACGACTGACGGCACCTATCTTTCTGGAATATTACGCACAACTGCTGCGCGAAGAGGGCACCATCCACTTGAAAACAGACTCCCAGCACCTATACGCCTACACACAGGCTGTCATCGAACGATTTGCGCTGCCCTGTGAAGTTGCAAACAACGACCTCTACGGATCGGGGGTTGCCGACGAGGTGCTCTCGGTGAAAACGGCCTATGAACAACTGTTCCTGCAACGCGGCCTGCCCATCACCTACACGCGCTTTGCGCTGGGCGGACAAAAAAGTTTCCCCATGTTTGACTGGTCGGAAGACGAAAAACTCGAAAAAGACAACGAAGAGGTTCGGACAATGCCGAATTTAGAAACTGTCTGAGAAGCTGTTTGAATTTGTTACAGAAGGTATTTACATAAATTCTGTCGTTTCTCGGCAAATCAAGCAAACTTGTTTGCGCTCGATCCGTTCAAGAATCGATTTTTGCAAATTAAAGTAACTTCGGAATTGGATATTGCATATTTTTGCCTATATTTGCACTCCCTTAAGGGAATAATATAAATTTAACAACAAATGAAAGTTTGCGAAATTACAGGTAAGGTAGCAGTGACGGGCAATAATGTCTCTCACTCACACCACAAAACCAAACGCAAGTTCAATCCAAATTTGAAAACCAAGCGTTTCTGGTCAGAGGAAGAGGGTCGCTGGATTACCTTGAAGGTATCAGTTGCCGGAATGAAAACAATCAACAAAAAAGGTCTTGCAATTGCGCTCCGTGAGGCAGTAGCAGCAAAGACGGTTTACTAAAAACAAGAGTGACAAATGGCAAAAAAAGGCAACAGAGTTCAGGTCATCCTCGAGTGTACCGAACAAAAGACAAGCGGTGTTGCGGGAATGTCTCGCTACATCACAACAAAAAACAAGAAGAATACCCCCGATCGTTTGGAGCGTAAAAAATACAATCCATTCCTGAAGAAGGTAACTTTACACCGTGAAATTAAATAGTTTTAGAGCGTTATGGCAAAGAAAGTAGTTGCAACACTGAAGACCGGATCGGGCAAAAGCTTTACGAAGTGTATCAAGATGGTCAAGTCGGATAAAACGGGAGCATACCTATTCAAAGAAGGTATCATCGCAAACGACCAAGTAAAAGATTTCTTCGCAGAGAAGAAATAGTGTATTTAAGAGCTGACTCTTAAACACAAAGGGCATCCGGTAGGGTGCCCTTTGTGTTTGTTCGGAGTGCAGGTTGTTGGCAGATGCTCTCATTTTACAGCTATCTTCGGATCAAGGGCTTATTGGTCAAAAGAGTAGATAAAATCGGGGTGGTTTTCGTTTATTGGTCAAAAAGAGTAGGTAAATGAGCGGTTGCGACCTATTCCTCACTTCCATTTGAGCCTGAAATACTCATCAATAAATAGCTTGCGATACCTGCGACTCATCCCATTATGTACCCTGAGTTTGGTTTTCAAATCCAGATTAATTGCTTCCAGTGAGTTGTTAGTATTTGGTATCGGAGGGTCAGAAAAATCATAAAAAGTCCACAACCATTTCATATTTCTTTTCATCGAGAAATAGGCACTTCTCACCCTGCAATGGGTATAGGTTTTCCTTCCCGTCTTGTGGTCGAGCGTGCGATGTTTCAGCCACTCGCCCCACGTGGCAT
>JAVXCD010000118.1:0-6042 GCA_036659655.1 Alistipes sp. | reverse complement strand
AGAGGTCGCAAGGGCACGGTGCTGATTACCTTTGCGACCTCTCGACAAGCTCGAGGATCGTACATCGTGTACAGCATCTTTGCGACCTCTCGACAGGCTCAATGCCGGTGTCTGGGTATGTCGTTCAGCAGACCTATTGGCGCGTTTGACCGGAGCCTCGAATAATGTATTTGTAGGTTGTGAGTTCGGGAAGAGCCATGGGGCCTCTTGCATGAAGTTTCTGTGTGCTGATTCCAATCTCGGCACCAAAACCGAATTGAGCTCCGTCGGTGAAAGCCGTAGACACATTGGTGTAGACACAGGCCGCATCAACCTCCCGAACAAACCGGTCGGCAGCCTCGTTGTCCTCCGTAACGATGGCCTCGCTGTGCTTCGACGAGTAGTGCGCAATATGCCGCATCGCTTCGTCCAGATCGGACACCGTGCGAACAGCCATTTTGTAGTCGAGGAATTCCGTTCCAAAACTGTTGTCTGTGGCCTGTTCCAGCAGAGGATAGTGCCCTACGAGAGCCTCATAAGCCGGTTTATCAGCGTAGATGGTGACATTCTTGGACGACAAGGGCTCGCAAAGCGCAGCCAAATCCTCCAGTCGTGCAGCATCTACGATCAGGCAGTCCAACGCATTGCAGACACTTACACGTCGCGTTTTCGCGTTAAAAACAATATTCCGCCCCTTCTCCAGATCGCCCGCTGCATGGAAATAGGTGTGACAGATTCCCGCGCCGGTTTCGATCACCGGAATGCGCGCATTCTCACGCACATAATGAATCAGCGAAGAACTTCCGCGGGGAATCAGCAGATCGACATAGCCGACGGCTCGCAACAGTTCCGCCGTAGCTGCGCGATCAGCCGGAAGAAGAGTCACCATATTTTCGTCCAACCCCGCCTCGCGTAAGGTCTCTTTGATAAGCGCAACGATCGCGGCATTGGAGTGCTGTGCATCGCTGCTACCCTTCAGAATAACCCCATTTTTGGTTTTGAAACAGAGCCCGAACACGTCGAAACTGACATTCGGCCGTGCTTCGTAGATCACGCCGATCACACCAAACGGCACACGCACCTTTTCGATGTGCATTCCATTGGGGCGCACATTTTCCGACAATATCTCGCCCACCGGCGAGTGCAGCGAAGCCACTTTGCGCAGATCCGCAGCAATATCCCCAATGCGTTCACGGGTAAGCAACAACCTGTCGTACAATGGATTTTTGCGTTCCATCTTCGCCAGATCACGCGCATTTTCAGCCATGATGAGATCTCCTGCTGCCTCTGTCCGGTCAGCCAAACGCACCAAGAGTGCATCAATGGTTGTCTGCCTAATCAGATTCAATTCCCGCGAGGCCAACAAGGCTCGTTCAAAAAGCTCTTTCATTATTCCAGATATAAATAGTCGTAGTGTATAAATGGTTTCGCACCGTGCTTACCCGTCTGGGCTGTAGCCTTCTGGGAGTCGACAGCGATTTTCCCGACACCGATAACAGTGCCGTCGGGTGCTACGATGCGCACAATGTCGTCTTTGGAAAATTCACCGGCAACACGGCAGACCCCCACCGGTAACAGACTTGTGGCACGTGAGGCCGTGAGAGCCTCCAACGCCCCCTGATTGATGTGCAATTCGCCTTTGGCAAAACCTTCGCTGTGAGCAATCCATCGCTTCACACCCGAAATTGCTTTGTCCAACGGCACGAACCGCGTACACAGAATGGCTGCCGCATGATCGCTCAGCACCAAATCGGTGAGAATATTATCGCGTTTACCGTTGGCTATGATCACCTCGACCCCCTCGTCCGACAGTTTCGAAGCAATACGACTTTTAGTGAGCATTCCTCCGCGGCCGAAGGTCGATCCGCCGGTTTGAATGTAGGCCGACAAATCCTCTTTGCTACTCACCACCTGCCGAATAACCTTCGAAGCAGGATCTGCGGGATTTCCATCGAATATGCCGTCGATGTTGCTCAGCAGGATCAGTGTTTTAGCATCCATCATGGTTGTCACCAATCCCGACAACTCGTCGTTATCGGTGAACATCAACTCGGTGACTGAGACCGTGTCGTTCTCGTTGACAATCGGAATCACACCATTGTCGAGCATCACGCGCATGCAGTTCCGCTGATTGAGGTAGTGTGTGCGTGTCGCAAAATTCTCCTTGGTGGTAAGCACCTGCCCGCAGACGATGTTGTGTTCGCGGAAAAGATCGTAATAACGGTTGATGAGTTTGGTCTGACCCACGGCCGAAAAAAGTTGACGCGCCGAAATCGGATCCAACCTCGGTACGCCATGACCGATCTCACTGCGACCCGAAGCAACAGCACCGGAGGTGACCACAATCAATTCAATTCCAGCCTTGTGAATGGCGGCAAACTGGTCTACGAGTGCCGACATGCGCGTTGTATCGAGTGTTCCGTCGGCACGTGTCAGCACATTGCTGCCTATTTTAACTACAACTCTGCGGTTCATTACTTACTGGCTTTAAGTCCTTCGACTACCGCCTGCGTAAAGCCGTGTTGCTCCATGGCTGCAAGGCCCCGCAAGGTAATTCCGCCGGGGGTGGTCACCTTGTCTATCTCGGTTTGAGGCTCCGTCTGATTGGCATCGAGTAGAGCCAACGCACCCTTCATGGTCTGAATCACAATGCGCAAAGCCTCCGCACGATCGATGCCCAGTTGCATGCCGCCCGTGACTGCGGCATCCATATATTTGAACGCATAAGCAATCCCGCAGGAGGAAAGTGCCGTCACCGCCACCATCTGCGCCTCGTCCACAAAGAAGAGTTCTCCCAATGCTGCAAAAAGCGAGTCGATGGCTTTGCGCTGCGTCTCGCTGGCATTTTGACCGCACGCAAAGGTTGCGCTGCGTCCCAACGTGACCGCCGTATTGGGAATCACGCGAAAGATCGGTTGCAGAGGCCGGCCCACCAATTCGGCCAACTCGGCCAGCGTGATGCCGGCAACGATGGAGACGACAATCTGGTCGGGACGCAGTGTCGAGGCAATCTGGCGAAGAACTTCCGCAGCAAGCCACGGTTTCACCGCCACCACCACCATATCTGCCCCTTGAATAGCCGCTACATTGTCCTGCGTATAGACCACAGGATAATCATTTTGCGCAAATCGTTCGCACAGGGAGGACTTTGGGTGTGAAATTGTCGTATCGGCCGCAGAGACGATTTTCTGGTCGACTGCTCCGAAAGCAATGGCTCCGCCCATGTTACCACCGCCTAAAATTGCTATTTTCATCTTAGATGTTGTTTCAAATTTATTAATCTCGTTCTTTTCGGCTCTATTCGCTCATTGCACCTGCCGAGCGGTCGAACAGAAACTTCTTATCTCTTTATTTGCCAATGGCAATGTAGCGGAATCCCTCCTCTATTGCCTCGGCCTTGTCGAGGATGTTGCGTCCGTCGATCAGCACACGATTCCGCATGGAGCGTCTCAACTCCGACCAATTCGGCATACGGAACAACTTCCATTCGGTTACCAGAGCCAGTGCATCGGCACCCTCCGTGGCCTCATACAGAGTCTCCGCATAGGTCACTTTATCACCAATCCGGCGGCGACATTCGTTGGTTGCCACCGGGTCGTAGACCTTGACCGTAGCCCCCGCGGCGAGTAGTTTTTCAATGATCACCAACGCCGGAGCATCACGCATATCGTCTGTTTCGGGTTTGAATGCCAAGCCCCACAGGGCAATCGTCTTACCCTCCAACGTGCCCAGAGCATCACGCAACTTATTAAATACGACCGACTTCTGCTGATTATTCACCCGCTCCACCGCTTCGATAATCTCCATCACGTAGCCATTCTCACGTGCCGTGTGTGCCAGAGCCTTCACATCTTTGGGGAAGCACGAACCACCATAGCCGCAACCGGGATAGAGAAATTTGCTCCCGATACGAGAGTCCGAGCCGATGCCTTTACGCACCATGTCCACATCCGCGCCCACCAAGTCACAGAGGTTGGCAATGTCGTTCATAAACGATATGCGCGTGGCAAGCATGGCATTAGCCGCGTATTTGGCCATCTCCGCGGAGGGAATATCCATGAAGAAAACACGAAAATTATTGATCAGAAACGGCCGGTAGAGTTTGGCCATGACCTTCTGCGCCCGCTCGCTCTCGATGCCCACAACCACACGGTCGGGCGACATAAAGTCCTTGATGGCCGCCCCTTCTTTCAGAAATTCAGGATTCGAGGCGACATCAAACGGCACATCACATCCTCGTTTTGCCAACTCAGCACGGACAACCTGCTTGATTTTTTGCGACGTACCCACAGGCACGGTGCTCTTGGTCACAAGGATCGTATATTTGTTGATATGCTGACCGAAAGTCTTGGCCACAGCCAGCACATAGTGTAAATCGGCTGCTCCGTTTTCGTCGGGCGGGGTGCCGACGGCAGAGAATACCACCGCCACATCATCCAGACACGCCGCCAGATCCGTGGTGAAATGCAACCGATCCTCGCTGATATTACGCTTGACAAGGTCGTCTAATCCGGGTTCATAAATCGGAATTTCCCCCTTGTTGAGTCCCTCAATTTTCTCTTTATTCGTATCGACACAGGTCGTGTCAAGCCCCATCTCGGCGAAACAGGCACCCGAAACAAGTCCGACGTACCCGGTTCCTACGATTGCAATTTTCATCATAAACTGGTATGTTTTTTCGCAAAAATTCTCACTTTTTCATCTTTCCTACGAGCTCCTGCACCAACGTGCGGCAGCAGTCGCAGTAGGTGTCGTTGTAACCCTGCTTCATCTCAATGGGGCAGGCTGCCTCCCACTTAAGAGCCTCCGTGAAGGTCTTGATGTGACGTACGGCAGCTCCCGCCCAGCAGAACGATCCGAAATAGCCGAACGTGCGATGGGGGATATTCCGCGCCTGCACCTCGCGCAACAGCATCTCCACCGGCGGAAACAGGTCGCCATTGTAAGTCGGAGAGCCGACAATCAACGTCTCGTATTTGAAAATATCCCGCAGCACCATCGAGTGGTCGGCCGTCGCAAGGTTATACATCACGATGGGCTTCACACCCTTTGCAGCCAGCTCCTGCGCAATGGACTCGGCCATCTGCTCCGTATTGCCATACATCGAACCGTAGGCGATCACTACGCCCCGTTCGCCCTCGTAGCGGCTCAGCCGGTCGTAGATCCCCAACACCCGTTCGATCTGCGTGTGCCAAACAGGCCCGTGCGTAGAGCAGATCATTTCGATGGAGAGTCCGCGGATTTTTTGCAGTGCTTTTTGCACCGGTGCGCCATATTTACCCACAATGCAGGCGTAGTAACGCACCATCTCGTCCCAGAAACCGTCGAGCAACAACTGATCGTCCACAATGCCCCCGTCGAGCGTGCCGAATGTGCCGAAGGCATCCCCCGAAAAGAGCACCTTGGCCTGCGGGCAGTAGGTGACCATCGTCTCCGGCCAATGCACCATCGGTGCCATGTGGAACGACAGCGACTTCGCGCCCAGCGACAAAGTCTCGCCCTCTTTTATTTCGATCGTATCGGCCGTGATGCCGTAAAACCCGTTCACCATCTGCAACGTCTTGGCATTGCCGACGATGCGGATGTTGGGGTAACGTTGCTTGAGTGCCAACATCGACGACGAGTGATCGGGTTCCATGTGATTCACCACAAGGTAGTCGATCGGCCGATTACCGATGGCCTGCTCTATGTGATGGAAAAAGCGGGAACCGAAAGCCTCTTCTACGGTGTCGATCAGCGCAATTTTCTCATCGACGACTAAATAGGAGTTGTAGGAGACACCGGCGGGAAGAGACCAAAGCGCCTCGAAAAGTGTTGTGGTGCGGTCGTTGACCCCCACATAGTGTATTCCCGGTTTAATTTCAGTAATTTTCATAACTTTCAGATTGTCATTGTCACAAAGATAATAATTTTAATGCAAAGCGAGACTCTCCGGCACTGCACTTTTTCGAATCAAGATGAAATTCCGGAGGAAAATGGCAGGTAAAAAGTGGATCAGGCGGAAATACACAAACGATCCTCGAGCCTGTCGAGAGGTCGCAAAGACTTTGAAAACACAATGTA
>JAVXCD010000117.1:0-6208 GCA_036659655.1 Alistipes sp. | reverse complement strand
ACAAACAGGCGACCTCTCGACAGGCTCGAGGATCGTATGTGCCCTTGATCCCACAAAAGAGTCTGCCTGAAATTATTTCAGGCAGACTCTTTTGTGTGCAGACCACGGAGTGTCGTGTGGATCTTAGAAGCTGGTTT
Source organism: Alistipes sp. (assembly GCA_036659655.1). Taxonomy (GTDB): domain Bacteria; phylum Bacteroidota; class Bacteroidia; order Bacteroidales; family Rikenellaceae; genus Alistipes. The sequence goes on along the minus strand of JAVXCD010000117.1, from coordinate 6,071 downwards.
GAATTTATTAAACTTGTTCTTTTCGCCCCGGTTTTCACCCTGCAAATCCTCATTTAGCTCGCTAAAATCGGATTTATAGAACAAAAACAGGAACAAAAATAGCGCTTAAATAACTTCGGCAACAACTTCTTACAACTTCTGGATGTCGATCTTGTCGCTCTTATTGGCATCGACGGTCAGGTAGGAGACGTTGCCGCCCAGTCCGTTGACGCGGATGTAGAAGCCTTTCTTGCCAGTCACGGCGGGGTCATACGCATCGAGTTTGTAGCAGACGTAGTTGCTGTAAAGGCGGCCTACGTTGTCCCCGTCGGCAAACTGACGAAACTCAAGGTAGGTGTAATCGGCGGGCATCCCTGCGGGTGCTGTGGCTGTTTTGTTTTCGATCAGGCTGATCTTGTGTGATTTCAAGCCGGAAGTCTCTAAAACGTAGAGAATGTTAAGCCATCCGCCACTGATCCAGACTTGTTTGATGTTGATACGGTCGTTACCGAAGGGTTTCACCTCTTCGGCGGTAGTGGCTACCTCTACCTTTTTGGTCAGCACATCGACAATGTCATACATGGTTGCGTTGTAGTCGAAGCCCTCTTTTTTCTGATCGAGCAGGCTGTAGTAGACAATGGCACGTTTGCCGTCCTTGTCGGTGGTGTCGTAGGCTCCTATGCGACTTTTGTCGCCCGGATAGACGGTTTTGTTGTTGTCGAGATGGAAATAGTAGTCCGATGTGCCGGCTGGAACCTGCACGGTTGTCAGGGCAACTAACGAAGGATAATCTCCATCTGCATCATTGCACGATTGCAAGAGAGGAACTATGGCTAAGAGAGCCAACCCGATAAATTGAAATTTTCTCATGTTGTTTACTGTTTTATATGTGTTTTCATTTTTATAAACGGAGAAAAAGTCAAAATACTGTGTGGCGGGTGAAAAATAAGTAATAATTTCGAATGTTTGTGTTTTTATAAGAGAATTTGTAAGTTATATAATAATTTGACAATCATCTATTTAAAGTATGTATGGAATGACAGAGTTGATCGTGCAAATTATACGGATTTATATTGTAGAATGGAAATTTGTTACTACTTTTGCGTCGTTAGTATGGTGAATGTAGTCATAAAAAAAACTTTAGGTACACAAAGTGCACCTAAAGCATGTGATCCCGAAAGGATTCGAACCTTCGTCGTAAGAACCGGAATCTTAAATTCTATCCATTGAACTACGGGACCGAGAGTGCAAAGGTGCAAAAAAAAAATGAAATATGGAAGAAAAGCAGAATAATTGGCAGCGAATAGAGAATATTATCAAATGGGCCAACATGTCTACTAATTACTTTGCTCGTTATATCGGGCTTACACGAGGGGAAAATCTCTATCAGATCAAGCGCGGTAACAATGGTATTTCGCTCGATCTGGCCGATCGCATTGTTGCCAAATTTCCGCAGATAGATAAACTATGGTTGTTGACCGGTGAGGGACAGATGTTTGTGGAGGCGGAGTTGCGGGGGGTGCAAATTCCGTTTTATGTCTACGATGTCGAGGCGAATATCACTTTGTTAAAGAGTCTCACTCCTAAAAATAATTTTGTTATCCCCCAATTAAAAGAGTGCGATTTCGCTATGTTGTATATGGGTCGTGCCATGGGAACCCGGATTCCGATCGGCACGATTGTTATTTTGAAGACGGCAGATCGGGATGCAATTATTCCCGGTGCAGAATATGTGGTTGTTACCCAAAAATTTGTAACTTTGCGAATCGTCCGGGCAACGGCGAATGAAGGGGAACTGCGATTGGTTGCCGGTGATCGGGAAAACTTTGATGATATATTGGTGAACATCAAGGATGTAAAGTCTGTATATAAAGTGAACGGGAAGTTAATTATAAACCATTAAACGTATGTTTTCCGGTATTGTAGAGCGCACGGCCGAAATAAGCGAGATCCGTGTTGATAGGCAAAATAAAGATTTCATTCTTTGCACCGACATTTGTGGGGAGTTGAAGATCGATCAGAGCATTGCGCACAATGGTGTTTGTCTGACTGTTGTGGACATCTCGGAGAAGACCTACACGGTGACGGCGATGAAGGAAACGCTCGACCGCAGCAATTTGGGGCTGCTCAAGGTGGGCGATCGAGTTAACCTCGAACGCTCGATGCGTCCGGATGCGCTGCTTGACGGACATATTGTGCAGGGACACGTCGATCAAACAGCCGTGTGCACGGAGGTGAAGGATGCCGACGGCAGTTGGTATTTTACGTTTCGTTATGAGCCGCAGGGTGAGGGGCTTTGCACCGTGGAGAAAGGGTCGGTAACCGTCAATGGTGTGAGCCTTACGGTTTGCAACTCGCAGGTGGGGCAATTTCAGGTGGCCATTATCCCTTACACGTTCGAGCATACGAATTTTTGCCGCATCGAAGTCGGTACGGTGGTGAATCTCGAATTTGATATTGTCGGCAAATATATTGCACGACTTATGAAAAACTATATGTAAAATGCTGTATATTAAAACAAAAGAGGGCTCGTCCCTGCTGATCGCAGCTTTTGCTGCCGGTCTGCTGGTTGTGGCGATGGTGTTGCTGGATGCGGCGTGGTGGATTACCCTCTGCGCAGCCGTCGGTGTATTTGCCTGTGTGGCACTTATTGCCTTGATTGTCATTCGTCAATATGTGGCGTATAAACTGAAACCGATCTATTCGATTGTGCTGTCGCGAGATGTGCATACCAACGAGATTTTGTCTGAATTGCGCGATAAGCGAGTAGAGAATATCGGGGAGGAACTGACCATGTGGGCAGATACGAACGATAAGGAGATTGCGCGCTTGAAGGAGACAGAACGGTTTCGTAAGCAATATTTGGGTAATGTGGCGCATGAACTCAAAACTCCGATTTTCAACATCCAAGGTTACATTTCGACCCTGCTGGATGGTGGATTGGAGGACGAACTGGTCAATCACAAATACCTTGAGCGTGCCGAAAAAAGCATCGACCGGCTGATTAACATCGTCAATGATCTCGACACAATTTCTAAATTGGAGAGCAGCATGAACCGATTGGAGATGGCGCAATTCGACATTGTGGCGCTGACCAAGGAAATTGCTGACCAAGCGGAGATGGAAGCGGATAAAAAGGGCATAAAAATTCAGGTCAAGGGGGCGGAGAACTTGCCCTCGTCTTTCTGGGTGCTGGCCGACAAACACTACATTGGTCAGGTGCTTGTAAACTTGATTATCAACTCGATACGTTATGGTAAAGACGAGGGGATGACTCGTATCAAATTCCGTGATATGCTCGACAAAATACTTATCGAGGTGGAAGACAATGGACTGGGCATCGCCAAAGAGGATACCACCCGCATCTTCGAACGATTCTACCGCACGGACAAAGGGCGTTCGCGCGAGCAGGGTGGCACGGGACTGGGCTTGGCGATCGTGAAACACATTGTCGAGGCTCACGGCGAGCGGATCACTGTGCGCAGCGAATTGGGGGTCGGCACGACCTTCTCGTTTACGCTGAAAAAAGTAAATATGCAAGACGTAAAATAAGAAGCTGTTTTAGAAACTGTTTTAAATTTATTAATCTCCTCTTTTCGGCTCTTTTCGCCCCGGCTTTCGTCCTGTAAATTCTCATTTAGCTCGCTAAAATCGGATTTACAGAACAAAAACAGGAATAAAAATAGTTTCCAAATAACTTCGGTAACAAATTCAAACAGTTTCTAAAAATAATAATTAGACTATGAATATGCTCTCAATAACATGGGATTTTAATCCTGTTTTTTTCTCTATCGGCTCCTTGGAGATTCGTTATTATGGGGTGATGTGGGCTTGTGCGATCTTGATCGGAGCGAAGTTCTTCGACAATTTCTGCAAGCGCGAAGGATTACCCTCCTCTGTTTCGGAATCGATTTTCATCTACGGCACGTTGGGCACCATGTTGGGTGCTCGCCTCGGCCACTGTTTATTTTACGATCCGATGGAGTATCTGCGCCAGCCGTGGACGATCATCACCGGACTTCGCGACGGCGGACTGGCCAGCCACGGTGCAGCGATCGGTCTGCTGATTGCGCTGTGGCTCTTTTCGCGCAAAAACAAGTTGCCATATCTCTGGTCCCTCGACCGCATCATGATCCCCGTGGGTATCGGAGGGGCGATTGTCCGGTTGGGAAACCTCTTCAATTCCGAGATTTTCGGCACTTCTACCTCCTTGCCGTGGGGCTTTAATTTTGTCCGTTCGTCGAAATGGGTGCATGAATTTGCCCCTATGGCAGTGCATCCCACGCAGATCTATGAGGCAATCTGCTATGTGCTGACTTTTGTGGTGCTCTGTTTTCTCTATTATAAAAAAGATCTGGCGCAACGTCGTCCGGGGGTGCTGTTTGGCATTGGGCTGATCGGGATATTCCTCACCCGTTTCTTTATCGAGTTCATTAAAACCGAGCAGGAGGCGTTTGAACAGGGTATGATGCTCTATATGGGGCAGTGGCTCAGTGTTCCGTTTGTTGTATTAGGTGCGTATATGATCTACCGGGGATTTTCGAAACCGGCGATCGTTTTAACACCTAAAAAATCAAAACGATGACTAAAAACAAGATGGTGGACGAGGTAAATAAACTCGTCTATAATCTGTTGATCGGTGAGGGGGCGGTGCATCTGCCTTCTGTCGGTTCGCTGTCGGTGGAGAGTCGGAGTGCGGAGTTGAGTGGCGAGAGCCTGCGCCCGCCTTATCGAATGCTCACATTCACTTCACAACTTCGGGGAACTTCGTTAGTGTCGGCTATTCGGCTTGCGGCGCGCTGTGAGCCGACGCAGGCACAGGATATTTATGACCGATGGCTGGCGCATACGCATGATGCGGAGGTGCTGACGATTGGGGGTGTCGGGGTGCTCAGATACAAAAATTTTACGGTCTCCCCCGAATTTGATAAGGTGCTGAATCCGCAGGATCGTTCGACGATCCGACTTGTGCGGAGTCGACTGGTCTCAGGTTCGGTGGTTTTGCTGGTGTTGTTTCTAATGCTGTTGTGTGTGGCCGCCTATTTCGGATATGATTCGCTGATGCCGACCCAGACTTCGCCTATGGCTGTTGTTCAGCCCGTTGCGGAACCGATGCCGGCCGACACGCTCGAAGTGGCTGACGAGATCGATACGATGCACGTGGAAAATGTGCCTGCCGAGTTGCAACCTACGGCATTGCCTACCGAGGCTGTTGTGTTTACTTCGGGACGTAGCTATGTGGTGTTGGGAGTTTTCAGCACCTGCGAAAATGCGTTGCGTGTCGTGGGCGCGGCGCGGGAGAAACAGGCTGATTTGTCGGTGGGTGTTTATAGATATGGTGCGAAATACATGGTTTCTGTGTTTGAGTCGGACGATGCTGCTGCGTGTCAGCAATTCATCAGGGACGACACTTCTTTTAGTGATTTGTGGGTTTATAAAGCCAAATAGATGCATTTTTCGGAGTTGCTGATACGGATCATTGATCTATTTTATCTTCGTCCTGTGCGTGCGATCATGCCTCGACAGACGTTCCGCTATGCGGTGTGTGGCGGGGTGAATATGGTGCTGAGTTGGGTGGGTTACTTTGTAGTATACAACTATGTGATGGATAAGGAGTTTACGGATCTCGGTTTTGTGGTTATCTCTCCCCATATAGCCGCTATGCTACTCGTTTTCCCGATCAATTTTTTGGTGGGTTTTTGGTTGAACAGTCAGGTGGCTTTCCGCCGTTCGCCGCTCGCTACAGGGATCCAACTTTTCCGCTATGCACTGTCGGTCGGCGGCTCGATTTTGCTGAACTATGCCGGTCTGAAATTGTTGGTGGAGGTGTGCGGTTGCTGGGCTACTCCCTCGCAGGTGTTTGTGAGCCTTGTCATTGTATTGTATAGCTACTTAGTTGCTAAATATTTTACTTTTCGCAACGCTGCCCGCGAGTAAGAAGCTGTTTTAAATTAGGTTCAAGCTGAAATATTCACACGATCTTCGAGCCTGTCGAGAGGTCGCAAAATCACTGTGCATCATGCTGAATGAGGCTTATTGGTCAAAAGAGTAGATAAAATCGGGGTAGTTTTCGTTTATTGGTCAAAAAGAGT
>JAVXCD010000116.1:0-6258 GCA_036659655.1 Alistipes sp. | reverse complement strand
GCTCGAGGATCGTGAGGTGTTGTCCTTGCGACCTCTCGACAAGCTCGAGGATCGTGAGGTGTTGTCTTTGCGACCTCTCGACAGGCTCGAGGATCGTATGATTTTTTCATCACCAAGAAATCCCGTTTGATCCGGAGAAACTGTTTGAATTTATGTAAATAACTTCGGTGACAAATTCAAACAGTTTCTTAAAACAGCTTCTTATTTTTGCAGTTCCAAAAAAAATGAGTACTTTTGCGAGCAACAAAAATCCACGTTCATTATGTCGTTTATCAATGAAAGGGTACAGCCCGAAGGACTCACGTTCGACGATGTGCTGCTCATACCCGCCTATTCGGAAGTGTTGCCGCGAGAGGTCAATATCCAGACCTATTTTTCGCGAAATATCAAACTCAATGTACCTATCGTGTCTGCTGCTATGGACACCGTGACAGAAGCTCCGCTTGCTATCGCCTTGGCGCGAGAAGGAGGTATCGGCGTGATTCACAAGAATATGTCGATTGCCGATCAGGCTGCGAACGTCCGCAAGGTGAAGCGCGCAGAGAATGGTATGATCTACGACCCGATCACCATTTCGAAGGATCACACCGTCGGAGATGCGCTCACGCTCATGCGCGAGAACAAAATCGGCGGCATCCCCGTGATCGACAAAGACGATCTGCTGATCGGCATTGTTACCAACCGGGATCTGCGCTTCCAACGCGACATGAAGCGCAAGATCGACGACGTGATGACCAAAGACAAACTCATCACCACCCACAACACCGATCTGGAACGGGCCGCAGACATCCTACTCGTCAACAAAATCGAGAAACTGCCCGTGGTCGACAAGCAGGGGCACTTGGTGGGTCTGATCACCTATCGCGATATAACAAAGGTGCAAGATCATCCCAATGCCTGCAAGGACGTGAAGGGTCGTCTGCGCGTGGCGGCAGGTGTAGGCATCACGGACGATGCGCTGGATCGAGTGAAAGCCTTGGTCGATGAGAATGTCGATGCGGTAGTACTGGACTCGGCACACGGCCATTCGAAGGGTGTGGTCTCGTTGCTCAAAAAGATTAAAACAGCCTATCCCGAATTGGATGTCGTTGTGGGAAATATTGCGACAGCTGAAGCGGCTAAATACCTGATTGACAACGGTGCCGACGGCATCAAAGTCGGCATCGGCCCCGGTTCGATCTGCACGACCCGTGTGATTGCAGGAGTCGGTGTTCCGCAACTGTCGGCCATCTACGCCGCCTCCACCGAAGCCAAAAAAGCGGGCGTTCCGATCATTGCCGACGGAGGTCTGCGCTATTCGGGCGACATTGTCAAGGCATTGGCAGCCGGTGGTAACTGCGTGATGATCGGTTCGATGTTCGCCGGCACGGAGGAGTCTCCCGGTGAAACAATCATCTACAACGGTCGTAAATTCAAGAGTTACCGTGGCATGGGCTCGATCGACGCGATGAAAGACGGTTCGAAAGACCGCTATTTCCAAGCCGACGAGTCGAATATCAACAAACTGGTTCCCGAAGGCATCGTAGCACGTGTGCCGTTCAAAGGCACTTTGAGCGAAACGGTCTACCAACTGGTCGGCGGCATCCGCGCCGGCATGGGCTACTGTGGTTCGAAAGATATTGCCACCCTGCAAACCGCACAGTTCATCCGTATCACCTCGAACGGTGTGATCGAAAATCACCCCCACGATGTAACCATCACACGTGAAACCCCCAACTACAGTCGTGGAGAGTAAAACGGAATCGACAATTGCTGCCTGCGGATTATTCTGCGGCGCATGTCGGCGCTATAAAAAAGGAACTTGTCCGGGCTGTCATCTCAATGAAAAAGCATCGTGGTGCAAAGTGCGTATGTGTTGTCAGGAGCAGGGTTGGCTGAGTTGTGCCGACTGCACACTCATGCCTCTGGCACAATGTCCGAAATTCAACAGTCTCATCAGCAAGGTGTTCCAAGTAATTTTTCGCTCCGACCGTCGTGGATGTATTGAGCGGATTCGCAACGTTGGACAAGAGCAATTTGTTGCGGAGATGCGACTGACCAATTGTTATAACCGTCCTGTGAAAAATAAAAACTAACTATGGAGAAAATCATTATACTGGACTTTGGCTCGCAATACACGCAGCTCATTGCACGCCGTGTACGCGAGTTGAGTGTCTATTGCGAGATCTACCCTTTCAACAAAATTCCGACGCTCGACACCTCGGTGCGAGGGGTGATCCTTTCGGGCAGTCCCTTCTCTGTGCGCGATGCACAAGCCCCCAATCCCGATCTGTCGGCTATCAAAGGCAAATTCCCTTTGTTGGGGGTCTGCTACGGTGCGCAATACCTCGCCTCGGCATTCGGTGGTGAGGTGAAACCAGCCAAAAGCCGCGAATACGGTCGGGCGATACTCACAGTGGGCGACGCATCGGACGCATTGATGCAAGGCTTGCCACACACCACACAGGTGTGGATGTCACACGGCGATACCATTACGACTGTTCCCTCTACGTATCGGCTTGTTGCCGGCACAGAGGAGGTGCCGGTGGCGGCGTTTCACATCGAAGGAGAGCAGACGTGGGGCATTCAATTTCACCCCGAAGTCTACCACTCAACCGACGGTAAACAGTTGTTGCACAACTTTATAGTCAACATTTGCGGTTGCAAGCAGGATTGGACTTCAGAGAGTTTCGTAGAGGCCACTATCAACGATCTGCGGGCGAAAATCGGAACGGACAAGGTCGTTTTGGGTCTGTCGGGCGGTGTCGATTCGTCGGTGGCTGCGGTGCTACTACACAAGGCGATCGGAGCACAACTCTACTGCATCTTTGTCGATTCGGGTTTGCTGCGCAAGAACGAATTCGAAGATGTGATAGAGTCTTATAAAAACATGGGGCTCCATGTGAAAGGGGTGAAAGCCGCAGAGAAATTCTTGGGCGATTTGGCAGGTGTTTCCGACCCCGAAACCAAGCGCAAAATCATCGGACGCGACTTCGTGGAGGTCTTCAATGAACAGGCGTTGCAACTCACCGATGTACGGTGGCTGGCGCAAGGAACGATCTATCCCGATGTGATCGAATCGGCCTCGGTGAATGGCCCGTCGGCAACGATCAAATCGCACCACAACGTGGGCGGTCTGCCGGAAAAGATGAACCTGCGCATTGTCGAACCGCTGCGACTGCTCTTCAAAGACGAAGTGCGTCGCGTAGGGCGCTCATTGGGTATCTCCGAGCACCTCATCGGTCGTCATCCATTCCCCGGACCGGGTTTAGCAATCCGTATTTTGGGCGACATTACCCCCGAAAAGGTCGAAATTTTACAAAATGTAGACAAAATCTATATCGACTCCCTGCGTGCTGCGGGTCTCTACGACAAGGTGTGGCAGGCAGGTGCAATTCTGCTGCCGGTGAAAAGTGTGGGTGTCATGGGCGACGAACGCACCTACGAAAGTTGTGTGGCACTGCGGGCGGTCTCCTCGACCGACGGCATGACGGCAGACTGGGTGCATCTACCCTACGAATTTTTAGCCAACGTGTCAAACGACATCATCAATAAAGTCAAAGGAGTCAATCGCGTAGTCTACGACATCTCCTCAAAACCACCCGCAACCATCGAGTGGGAATAGCATAAACAGTCATTACAACAAATCAGTCCTTTTCGTTTTAACAAAGGACTGATTTGTTGTATATATCATCCAAAAAGTTTTTTTTCGAAGTCTCTAACTGTCAAAAAAATAGTATTTTTGTACAAATAAATCGTCTAAAGCGGTTAAAATTAAAAAGAGATGAATATTTGTTTGGTTGCGGCAATTTTTACCATTATCCTTAGTGTCTTATGTTGTGTAGCATATTGTCGTTACATAGGCAAAGGAACCATCCTCCCAACGAATAATTTGTCGGAGACCGTATTGAAATCCATCTCCGACTTAGTCTTGATGATTGACGATAAATTTGTGATCCGCCGAATCTATAATCCGGAATTTCTGCACGATTTTCTCTCTCCAGACCAACTTGTCGGTCATAACATCAGTGAAAATGTGGATGTGGAATCTCTGGAAGGATTGCGTCAAAAGATCAGAGAGGCTCTCAAAACGAATGAGGTGATCTCGGTTGAATATTCACTGACTTTTTCGGGCAAGACAAGCTACTACGAGGGGCGTTTGAAGCGCATACGGAAAAATATGATTCTTTGCTTCGAGCGGAACGTAACGGAACGCCGAGAAAAAGATATGGAGATTCAACAAAACGAACAACTCTTCAAGGCCGTTCTCGACAACATGCCGATGCCGTTGATTATAAAAGATATAAATAACGACCTGAAATATGTATTCTGGAACAAACAAAGTGAAGAACAGAGTGGATATACCAGAGAGCAAATTATAGGCAAGACCGATATCGAAATTTTTGGCGAAGAGCGCGGCACAAAATACAGGGAGGTAGATCGGGCGATCATTGCCAACAAAGAGAGCTATCGAGTGCAAGAAACACACGAAACTCTCAAGGGCAAAACGATCATTTCCATTGTCAATAAAAACGTCATAACCAACGATTTGCATAATTGGCTATTGGCCACACGCTGGGATATATCGGAGTCGATGCAGATTCAGAATCAGTTGCAGGAGGTGAATAAGCAATTGGAAACGGCATTCTCCATAGCCAAGTCCGTCCCCATGGTTTGGAATCTTAAAAATGACATGATCTACCTCAAATTCCCGACCTTTAAGCAGGAAAACAGCGGCTTTTTCCTCAATCGGGATGGCGTAAAATTCTCGGAAGTTGTAAATTATGTGCATCCAGACGACAGACAAGAACATGTGCGTCTAATGGAAGATCTGCGTAACGGACGCATTGAATCTACACACCAAGAGGTGCGCTACGATGTAACAGGGCTTTTCGACAACTACTACGATCTGTTTCTAACCGTTGATGCAAAAGATGCCAACGGAACGCCGTTGCGAATAATCGGCACCCTGCGCAACATCACCGAGCGCAAGCAGCACGAGCAACAACTTATTGAGGCCAAACAGAGTGTCGAGAAAATTCAGCAGATGAACCACCTGATCTTGAATAATACAAACAACGGAGTGGCCTATATCACCACAGACTTCATTGTGTTATGGTCCAACACGGAAAAATATTTCAACATCCCGGAAGCGGCTCGTTACAAATCGGGGGCTTGCTGCTACAAATCGGTCATGAACAACAATGCGCCCTGTTTGGGTTGTGTGGCGAAGAGGGCCATGCAGTCGAAAAAAATAGAGCTGCGGGAGACCGTCATCTCTGGTCTAAACATTCAAATTACAGCTACTCCTGTCTTCTCAGATGAAAATGTAGTGACGGGGGTGGTGCTGAAATACGAAGATGTGACGGCAGCACGCAAGACAGCACAGGAGTTGCAAGCGGCCAAAGAGGCAGCCGAAACTTCCGACCAGCTCAAATCGCAATTTCTGTCGAACATGAGCCACGAAATTCGCACCCCGCTCAATGCCATTCTCGGTTTCAGCGAATTGCTGTCCGATGCAGACAACGAAGAGGACAAGAAGGAGTATGTTTCGATCATCAGCCGCAATAGCGAACTGCTGTTGCAACTAATTAACGACATCCTCGACTTGTCTAAAATTGAGTCAAACACACTCTTATTTACCTACACCGAGACCAACATCAACAGCATGCTGCACAATCTGGAGACAAGCAGCCGGTGCAAAGAACATAGCCCGGAGGTGGAGATAAAATTCACCGAACATCTGGATCATTGTGTGATCAGCACCGAGGAAAACAGACTTATGCAGGTCGTTGGCAATCTGATAGGAAATGCCATAAAGTTCACCGAGAAGGGAAGTATCTGTTTCGGCTATCGTGCAGAAAGTGACAAGTTGCGATTCTTTGTGACCGACACCGGTCGGGGCATCCCCAAAGCACAACAGGCCGAAGTATTCAAACGCTTCGTCAAACTCAACGGATTCATCAACGGCACAGGCCTTGGCTTAGCTATCTGCGATCATATCGTGCGTAAACTCGGTGGCGAAATCGGCGTAGAGTCAGAAGAGGGCGTAGGCAGCACCTTCTGGTTCACCCTACCGCAGAATCCGTTACCTTAGGATCAAGATGTTTATCCGGATGGTGCAGCCTTCACAAACACCTCCTTGCTAAAATTCATTCTTGTAAGTGCTCAAATTCTTCATTCGGAATACCCTGTTTTGTGTTCCGCTACCCGATCCTCGAGCCTGTCGAGAGGTCGCCTGTTTGTTTTCGATCCTCGAGCTTGTCGAGAGGTCGCCTG
>JAVXCD010000115.1:0-6263 GCA_036659655.1 Alistipes sp. | reverse complement strand
ACCTCTCAAATAACTTCGGTAACAAATTCAAACAGCTTCTAAGTAACGATTGTTTCATACGATCCTCACGCCTGTCGAGAGGTCGCATGGTTATCCGGCAAAGGACCTTTGCGAATTTCTGATTGGTTCGGGGTTCGGAGACACAAGGGTTACCGCACCAAATTTTGGCACGTATTATGCTAAAATCATCGTAGGTATTTACTAAAATCTCAGAATTATGAAAAGAATGTTTTACGCTATGCTGTTTGTTCTCTTCCTGTTTTCGTGTAGCAAGGACGAGGTAGAACAAACAACTCCCACAACGGGAGAGATGACCAAAATCGTCTTCACATTAGCTGACGGTAGCCAGCGAGCCGTTGTCGGTGGTGATGTCAATCCGCTGTTACCCGCGGATATTGTGAAGTACATTAAGGATGTGCGGCTGTTGGTTTTTAACGCGAATGACAAGAAATTAGTGCACGAGGCACGTTGGTCTGCAACTACCGGCACCTATGAAACATGGTTTCCGGCAACCATTGGGGCTCCCTATGACTTTGTGATTGTAACCAACTCGGACATTGCCGGCTCTTTTACTTCGCCACTCATCCGGGGTGTGAATACGGAGTCTGATGTAATTGCAATGCTCAAAAACATCGTTCCGAAAGCCGGTGTAGCGGCAGGTAACGGTGATTTCGGGACTCGTTATCAACTCTTCACCCGATCGGTAGATCCTACTGATGTCAATCATGTATTTCACGGTATGACGACGCAGGCGATCACGGCAGCAACGACAAACATCGTGACGATCCCTGTGAAACGAATCATGGCAATGATTAACTTCACCTTGAATATTCAAAATCCGGTTTTCCAACCTGCTGATCCTGCTGCACCTGCATTTGCTGCGGGTTTGGCTCTGGATGTTTCGAGAATGGCTTGCGGCTTGGATATGAACTTGACGCAACGGCTGAGTTCGCTCTCCCTTTATTCCGATTGTGTGGTGCGGGGCGGTGCATTTGTGCGTGAGGGTACAACCGGTTATCTCTATAAATCAACGGCGTTTGTCTATGCCAACGGCAAGAATGCCTTCCTCTCCGTAGGGTTGAAAACTCAGGTGGCATCGCCCTCTTTGGCTGCCAATCTGCCTCGTTTATTCTGGGTCGATCTGACGACAGAGCCTATTGGACGCAACAAAATTTACGATATTTCGGCTACGATCCCCATTGGTAATTTCGGAGGTGACCCCTCGTCGCCCACCACGATCAATCCGGAGAATCCCGATGCCAACCGTTGCAACCTGATTGTCAATGTCACGGCGAGTGACTGGGAAACGCAGCACATAAGCGGTGGCGGAAATATGAACTAAGAAACTGTTTGAAATTTATTAATCTTAGAAACTGTTTGAAATTTATTCATCTCCTCTTTTCGGCTCTTTTCGCCCCAGTTTTCGCTCTATAAATCCTCATTTAGCTCGCTAAAATCGGATTTACAGGACAAAAACAGGAACAAAAATAGCGCTAAAATAACTTCGGTAACAAATTCAAACAGTTTCTTATAATCAGTCCCATTAATCGAGATTATCATGAAATATTATTTCCTACTATTACTGTCGGCACTTTTGCTCCATGCGTGTATCGACGAAGATACGAGCGGATGTCCCACTCCGACTCCAGAGTTGGAGGTGTTGCTTCGGGTAACGGGGAGTTATACTTCGGATGATCTCGATAAATTGGACTTATGGATCGAGCAACCTCACCACAACCATTGGCTGCGAGTGAGAAACTACACGGTGGAGGAGATTGCAGGCAAAGATTACATTGCCGTGAGGCTGCCTGCCGACCACCAATATAATATGGTGGCGGTGGGTAATGCCAAATTGGCTTCGGTGGTCGTTGCGCCGCTGCCGCAGGATTGCCTCTGCGACGATACGCAACAGGGGTTTTTTCCCTCGGCAAATTCCACTGTGAGTTACGCTGCGCATCCCTTCTTGCCGAATGGGTATCAACCGGTGGACAATTTGTTTATGAGCCTGCCCACACCTCTGTCCGTGCCGCGTGAAAGTGCGATGCCTGTGCGGGCGGATATTCCGATAGATCGGGTCGTGAGTTTGGTGAAACTAATTGTAAACACCAACAGTTTGACAGGACAAAAAGTAACAATAACCGTCTTCGATACGGCTTCCGGCAGACGGTTTAATGCTGAACATCTGGCCAAGGATCGACCCGTGTATAATGCGGGAACGATCACGGGCACAGGATATGTTTTGAATACCATCATCTTCCCGTCGGTGAACGACACCGCAGATATTGACATCCGGGTGGAGGTGACCAATGAAGCCACGGGAGAGGTCATTCCCTTCCATGTGGATAATTTACACATAGCGGCCAAACAGGTCTATATCATCACCTTCGACGGCATCACCTTCGATGTTCGCGTTGAAGACTGGAACGGCACGATCGAGATCGAATTGCCATTAACTTAGTATTTCTATGAAACAACTCCTCCTTTGCCTGCTTTGCACTCTGTTTGGCGTATCTTGCGACAAACACGACTTTCCGCTGGTGCCCGACACGTCGGAATCGGATGTTACCACCTTGACACTCAACGTGCCGAACAAGGCGGGCATCGCACTAAAGAACAACATGAAGTTGGTCTACTTCGAGCGGAAAACAGTTGCGGGTGCAGATACCTATTATTATGAAGGGTCCTACGACTTGAATGCCCCCACCTACAATGCGGTGACCGATGCGTGGTCTCAACAGATCGCCTCTTTCCCGCGGAAGCCTTTGGGCGTGATGCTCGTGGCGCAGGAGGATGTGGGCGTTGCGGACGGCTATCTGTTGCCGCAGGGTGCACAGGGACTTGCTGCTCCACTGATGAGGTTGTCGAGCGGTCTCTCGCCCATCATCCAAAATTACATTTACAATCATGCGCCGGTGATTCTCACCAGCGACTTGCTAAAAATAGAGTGGCTGCCCGGTGAGACAAGTAAGACGCTGAATTTCAATCTGAAAAGGATCGTAGGCAAGCTGATTGTCAAAATCAACGATCCGCAGGGGCAGATGACCGGAGACATCGATTTCCGCATCAGCAACCACTATACGGCCATCAATTACGACAAAACCTATGCGGGTGCAACCTCCTCGGTGGCGACACCCTCGTTGCTGAAAGTAACGGCCGCTTCGAAACAAGGGGTGGCCTACCTGCTACCCAGTGTGGGAGCGGGCTCGATCGGCATCACCCCCGTCAATACCGCATTCACCTTGCAGGTGAATGATCCGCTGCCGATTGCACCCAACAAAATTACCGAACTCACCATCGCCTATAAGGACGGAAAAGAGATGACCGTCACCGTGGTGTTGAAAGATTGGACAGAGGTGGGCATTCCGGCGTTGGAATGTTTTGATGTGACGGATGTGGAGGGCATTGGCTATAAAGTTATCGCTGCCGCAGGGTGCTTGTGGCTGGACAGGGATTTGGGTGCCAAATACAACAAGCCGCGGAATCCGACCTTAAATACACCGGAGAATCTGATTTCGGACGATGATTGGGGTTATTTGTTCCAATTCGGTCGTCAGCGGGCAGACGGACACCAGAAGCGCGCATCACGAGTGACAGCCGGCGTACTATCAACTCCCTATAATATTGATTACAACTGGTTTGTCTATCGCGCTTCTCCCCCTTATTCGTGGTTGCTCTCGAACTCAACCAATCCGACTATTCCACTGTGGATTAATCCGCAGCAGAATAACAATCCGTGTCCCAAGGGATTCCGTCTACCCACCACCAAGGAACTCACAGCACTGTATGCAAAAGCAGCTTACGACAGCACACTGAAACTCTACTATGTAGATGGAAGGCGTCAGGGTCAAACAATTCGGATGTACTTGAGTGGCAAGACTTATCGCGAGTACTGCAACGGTAAAATTCTTTTCACCCCGAATGAAGCACTCTACTATTGGACTTCGGCCTCCTTGTGGCGGATCAACGATTTTTTCGCAATCATGCCGTCGATCAAACTATCGGGTGGCACGATCGTGCAGGCGGATGGTGATCCAAATGGCATTTCCGTCTCCATGGGCTGCGGCGTGCGCTGTGTCGCAAATGATCTTTAGAAGTTGTTTTAAATTTATTAATCTCGCTCTTTTGGTGACAAATTCAAACAGTTTCTTAATAAAAAAAATGGACAATGAAAAAGATTCTATATATGCTATTTGCGGTGGGGCTCATGACCTCGTGTGCAAAAGAGGAGATGGCGTGCGATTCGCAATTTCGGACTGTCGAGCGGCGATTGACTTTCGGTGCCGAGTTCGCACAATCCGTCGAGCCGTTCCAAACGCGGGCGGTGAGTAGTGTCGGCAACCTGATCATTCTGCTGTTCGACACCAACGATTTGCTGGTGGAGATCCTGTCGAATCCCACCGGCAACACCATCACCAAAACCATCCGCTGTGTGCCGAACCAATTTTACACGGTGGTCTATTTGGCCAACTGTTACGGCAGTTTGCGCTTCAACACGCAACTTCGGCTCGGCACCACCCGCATCACCGACATTTTTAACCTGAATATTGCACCCGACCACATAGACGGCGGGGATCTGTTTGCCTACGGGAAGCACAAAAAAATCCTCACGATCGAAGATCCCACCATCCCAATCGTGGCGACACTGACTCCCAAAGTGGCGCGTGTGAAGTTGGTGTTGCCGGCAACTGAGAACAAAACCAACAAAAAATACCAACTGTGGTATCAAAGCAAGATTGCTCTGTCGCTCACCATGGACGGAACCACCCTCGGATACGAAACAGGCTATGTCAGTTCGGTGACAAATTTCTTGTGGACTGGTAGCGAATATAGGCTCTATCTGCCGGTGCATGCTCCCGGAGTAGCAAATACGCCGCAGATGACAGTGAGAGCTTTCAACCTGTCCAATAGTCTGTTGGAAGAGCGAAGACTCACGGTGGTGACCGGTATGGCCATCACCATGGGCAGGGGGTATGTCATCAAAATTGCGAACAAATTCCCTGATGCCGCACCGGCTGCCACACCCGTTTACACGCTCAGCGAGGAGTTAGAAACCGATAAATGGTAAATAGTATGAGGACAAATTTAATCTACCTGCTTGCCACGTGCAGCCTATGCTTCTCTTGCAGCGAGGAGATACCTGCGGATCAAAACCATCCGACACTTAATAAAGAGGTGTTTATCTCTGCTACGGTGCGGGCGGCAGTTGTGCCACCCACCTCGCTCTGGCTCTATGTATTCCGATCGGACGGCACCTTTGTGCAGCAATATTCGGACAAAACAACGGGTCTCTCTGTCGGCATACCGTTCAGATTGGCTTTCGGTAGCAGCTACACCCTGTGTCTGAGTGTGATGCCGGCCAGTCCGTTTGTCGGCGCACGGAACGATAAAGTTGTGTTGCTGGCTCCCACAATCGAGCGGCACAAGGCCATCGGTGGCGTGTTGCCCTATGAACAGTCTTCCGAGCCGAATCTTTTTTTCGGAACCTACGACACGGGGGTGATCACGGGCACTACGGCTTCGCGGATCACAGGCGTGGTGTTGACGCGTCCCGAAGCACGGGTCACCATTCGGGGCTATACACCGCTACCGGGTGCAACCAAAGCCTATTTGCGTGCACCTGTTTCTTACGGCTGGTTCGACCTGACCAAGACGTATGGCGGCACCCTGAATGCTGTCATCGGAACCGAAATAGTATTCGGAAGCTCCGCAACTTATGATCTTTCTGTCAAATTATTGCCTACGAATAACACCGATAAGGCATCCAAAACATTCATCTTGTGTGTGTACTATGGCGGACAAAATCAATGGGTCGAATACCCGTTTGTATACGAGTCTGCGGCACCCTTGTTGGCGGGCAATAACTATGTTTTTCAACAAACAGATGCCACCTTGAACTTCACGCCCATCATCGAGGAGTTGTGGGGGCCGGATGTGACCGTGAATCTATAAAGAAGAGAAAAATTTCCCGATCCTCGAGTCTGTCGAGAGGTCGCAGGGTCACGATGCGTCATGTTGAATGAATGAGAAATTCACGATCCTCGAGCCTGTCGAGAGGTCGCAAAGATAACCAGCACAAAACCAAATAAACTATAATGCAAAAATAATACACGATCCTCGAGCTTGTCGAGAGGTCGCAAAGTACACACTTCACGATCCTCGAGCTTGTCGAGAGGTCGCAAAGACACTGTTCACGATCCTCGAGCCTGTCGAGAGGTCGCATAGGCTTTGAAAACACAATTCCCGATCCTCGAGCCTGTCGAGAG
>JAVXCD010000114.1:4550-6279 GCA_036659655.1 Alistipes sp. | reverse complement strand
CCAAATTCAGCTCTTGTAATTTCAAAAAAACAGATCGCAACTCACTGAATTGCGATCTATTAATATGTGTTAGTTGATATGCTACATCATGCCACCTGCGGGCATTGCAGGCATGGCCGGAGTATCGGATTTCTTTTCTGCCAGCACACACTCGGTTGTGAGGAACATGGCAGCAATAGAAGCTGCATTCTCCAACGCTACGCGAGCTACTTTTGTCGGGTCGATAATTCCGGCCTTCAGCAAATCCTCGTAACGATCGTCGCGCGCATTGTATCCAAAGGCATCTTTGCCCTCTTTCACCTTGTTGACAACTACTGAACCTTCACCACCGGCATTGGCCACAATCTGACGCAAAGGCTCTTCGATGGCACGTTTCACAATCTGAATACCGGTTGTCTGATCCTCGTTGTCACCTTTGAGTTTTTCCAGAGCCGTGATGGCACGGATGTAGGCCACACCGCCACCCGGTACAATCCCCTCCTCGACAGCGGCACGCGTTGCAGCCAAAGCATCCTCTACACGATCCTTCTTCTCTTTCATTTCCACCTCGGTAGCAGCACCTACATAAAGTACTGCGACACCTCCGGCTAACTTCGCCAGACGCTCCTGTAATTTCTCCTTATCGTAGTCCGAAGTAGCCACCTCGATTCCCGAACGAATCTGCGCCACACGTGCTGCAATGGCCTCTTTTAGCCCTGCACCGTCAACGATCGTTGTGTTTTCCTTGTTCAAGGTTGCTTTATCTGCCGAGCCGAGCATCTCAAGATTTGCATCTTCGAGTTTCATGCCCTTGTCTGCCGAAATAACCGTTGCCCCTGTCAGCACAGCGATGTCTTCGAGCATCTCCTTGCGGCGATCACCGAATCCGGGAGCTTTGCAGGCAGCAATTTTGAGTGCACCCCGCAATTTATTGACAACCAATGCTGAGAGAGCCTCACCATCAACATCTTCGGCAATGATCAGCAGGGGACGACCGCTCTGAGCCACCGGCTCCAAAACACCCATCAACTCCTTCATGGTCGAGATCTTCTTGTCGGTAATCAAGATGTAGGGTTTGTCTAATTGAGCCTCCATCTTCTCGGTATTTGTGATGAAGTAAGCCGATATATACCCACGGTCAAACTGCATACCTTCAACCACTTCGACATGTG
This sequence comes from Alistipes sp., assembly GCA_036659655.1. GTDB lineage: Bacteria > Bacteroidota > Bacteroidia > Bacteroidales > Rikenellaceae > Alistipes. The sequence goes on along the minus strand of JAVXCD010000114.1, from coordinate 5,128 downwards.
TCTCTGTACCTTTAGCCTCCTCGACCGTAATCACACCTTCCTTGTTCACCTTGGCCATTGCTTCAGCAATCAACTTGCCGATGGTCTGGTCGTTATTCGCTGAGATAGATGCTACCTGCTCGATCTTGGCGATGTCTCCACCCACGGTCTGACTTTGTTTCTTGATCGACTCTACAACTGCTGCAACAGCTTTGTCGATACCGCGTTTGAGATCCATCGGATTTGCTCCTGCGGTCACGTTCTTCAAACCCACGCTGATGATCGACTGCGCCAGCACCGTGGCGGTCGTTGTGCCGTCACCGGCATCGTCGTTGGTCTTCGAAGCCACCTCGCGCACCATCTGCGCACCCATGTTGGCAAACGGATCTTCGAGTTCAATCTCTTTGGCTACCGTCACACCGTCCTTGGTGATCTGCGGAGCACCGAATTTCTTGTCGATAATCACGTTGCGACCTTTTGGGCCGAGTGTCACCTTCACAGCATCACACAACGCATCAACACCCTCTTTGAGGAGTTCGCGCGCCTCTACATTATATTTTATCTCTTTTGCCATAATATTAAATAATTGCTAAAATGTC
>JAVXCD010000114.1:0-4452 GCA_036659655.1 Alistipes sp. | reverse complement strand
CCCCTCTTTGAGGAGTTCGCGCGCCTCTACATTATATTTTATCTCTTTTGCCATAATATTAAATAATTGCTAAAATGTCCGATTGTTTCATAATAAGGTAATCCACGCCATCTACGCTGATCTCTTGTCCCGCATACTTACCGTATAATACGTTGTCACCGGCCTTAACCTCCATTTTGATGTCCGTTGTTCCGGGACCGACAGCGATTACGTTACCTGCTAAAGGTTTTTCTTTTGCCGTGTCGGGGATAAACAATCCGCCCGCCGTCTTCTCCTCAGCAGGGTTGGGGAGCACCAGCACACGGTCTGATAATGGTTTTACATTCATAGTTTTTGTTATATTAAATGTTAATATTTGTTTCGCTGCATTATTCAACAATAGATGTGCCAAATGGTTTTTGTCATGTAAAGTGTGACAAAGGTACAGATTTCACCTGCCATTTTGTCATTTTTGTATAAATTTCGACTATTTTTTTTGCAGAGACAAAAAAGTATATTACATTTGCATCCCGATACGACAAGGTATCGGCAAATGGTGGTAGTAGCTCAGTTGGTTAGAGCGTCGGATTGTGGTTCCGAAGGTCGTGGGTTCGAGACCCATCTTCCACCCAACAAAAGAGGTCGCAAGTAATTGCGACCTCTTTTGTGCTGTAAAGCGGAGAGGTTCGGACTCAACGAGGATTTCTGGCTGATGGAAATACTCACACGATCCTCGAGCTTGTCGAGAGGTCGCAAAGGAAACAGTTCACGATCCTCGAGCCTGTCGAGAGGTCGCAAAGTCACGGTGCTGATTGTCTTTGCGACCTCTCGACAAGCTCGAGGATCGGGATGTGTGTTTTGTGCGTGTTGTCTTTGCGACCTCTCGACAAGCTCGAGGATCGGGTACTGTTTCCTTTGCGACCTCTCGACAGGCTCGAGGATCGGGAATGATGTTTTCAGTGTACCTTGCGACCTCTCGACAGGCTCGAGGATCGTATGGGTATTTCCGCCAACAAGAATTACGGCCTGATCCACTTTTCATCTACCATTTCCCACCGGGGTTTGCGCTTGATCCGAATTTTGGCTTATCTTTGCAACTATGTTGAAATGGTCGGAATATAAATATCATCTTGCGGCACTCTTCACGGTTACGGTGTGGGGCGCGACTTTTGTGTCGACCAAGGTGCTGTTAAATAATGGGTTGTCGTCAATTGACATTTTCTTTTTCCGCTTCGTGCTGGCCTACTTCTGCATCTGGATCGTGTCGCCGCGCAAGTTGTGGGCAGATAATTGGCGCGATGAGCTGACGTTGCTCGGTGCAGGAGTCAGCGGGGGATCGCTCTATTTTTTGCTGGAGAATATGGCCTTGGAATATGCCCCTGCGTCAAATGTTTCTCTCATTGTCTGCACCGCACCGCTGTGGACGGCGTTGCTGCTCAGCACGATCTATCGCAACGAACGCATGTGCCGCTGGCAGGTTGCCGGCTCGCTGGTCGCGTGTGCCGGCATGGTGTTAGTGGTGCTCAATGGGCAATTTGTACTGCACCTCTCACCCACAGGTGACTTCTTGGCATTTGCGGCGGCGGTATTATGGGCATTCTATTCATTGATAATCAAAAGAATAGGTGATAAATATCCGACAATATTTATCACCCGTAAAATTTTCTTCTATGGCATTCTCACGTTACTGCCCGTCTTTGCCGTGCGTCCGCTGGTTCTCGATTTTACCCTGCTCGTTCGCCCTATTGTATGGCTTAATATCCTGTTTCTGGGAGTTGTGGCTTCGATGCTTTGCTACTTGTTGTGGAACTTAACCATGAATAAATTAGGTGCAGTACGTACCACTAACTACATCTACATCAATCCGTTGGTCACGATTCTGACGGCCGCCGTATTCATTGGAGAGCGCATTACCTTCACGGCTGTTGCCGGTGCCGTGCTGATTCTGACCGGCATGTGGCTGGTCGAGAATAAGAAGCTGTTTTGAACCCCTAATCGGAGGTTCTACCCACAAAGTAAAAGGAGGCCGCAATAGTTGCGACCTCCTTTTACGATCCTACTTCTTGAGTCTATTTCACCTCTTCGAATTCTACATCCTCCGGTTGCCCATTGGGTTGTTGCTGTGCATCGCCCGCGTTGTGCTGTGCTCCGGCATTGCCCTGTGCCTGTTCTGCACCGGGCTGTGCCCCCTGCGCCTGTTGCTGTGCGTAGATGTCTTGCGAAGCAGCCTGCCATGCAGCGTTCAACTCAGCCAGTGCTGTGTCGATGGCTGCCAAGTCGGCACTCTTATGAGCCTCTTTCAGTTTGCCCAAGGCCGTTTCGATCGCAGCCTTCTTGTCAGCGGGCAGTTTCTCGCCATACTCTTTGAGTTGCTTCTCGGTGGCAAAGATGTTGGAGTCGGCAGCATTCACCTTGTCGATGCGCTCTTTCTCCTCTTTGTCCTTTGCCTCGTTGACTTTCGCCTCGTCGCGCATGCGTTGGATCTCCTGCTCGGTCAGGCCGCTCGAAGCCTCGATGCGGATCTTCTGCTCCTTGCCTGTGCCCTTGTCTTTAGCGGAGACGTTCAGAATGCCGTTAGCATCAATGTCGAAGGTCACCTCAATCTGCGGAACACCGCGGGGTGCCGAAGGAATGCCGTCCAAGTGGAAGCGACCGATACTCTTGTTGTCGCGTGCCAAAGGACGCTCGCCTTGACATACGTTGATCTCTACCGAGGGTTGATTGTCTGCCGCAGTCGAGAAGGTCTCGCTCTTGCGGGTCGGGATGGTTGTGTTGGACTCGATGAGTTTGGTCATCACGCCACCCAACGTCTCGATACCCAGCGACAGCGGAGTGACATCTAACAGCAACACATCTTTCACCTCACCTGTCAGCACGCCGCCTTGAATAGCTGCGCCCACAGCAACCACCTCGTCGGGATTAACCGAACGGTTGGGGGTGCGGCCGAAGAACTCCTCGACGATCTTCTGGATCGCAGGAATACGGGTTGAGCCTCCCACGAGGATCACCTCTTGCACGTCGCTCGCTTGCAAACCGGCATCGCGCAGAGCCAATTTGCAGGGCTCGATCGTTTTGCGGATCAGGTGGTCACACAACTGCTCGAATTTGGCACGCGTCAGCGTCATTACCAAGTGCTGCGGAATGCCGTCAACAGGCATAATGTAGGGTAGGTTGATCTCCGTAGAGTTGGAGGACGAAAGTTCGATCTTCGCCTTCTCGGCAGCCTCTTTCAGGCGTTGCAGCGCCATCGAATCCTTGCGCAGGTCGATGTTGTGCTCGGCTTTGAATGCCTCGGCCATGTAGTCGATTAGCACGTGGTCGAAGTCGTCACCGCCAAGGTGAGTGTCTCCGTTGGTGGATTTCACCTCAAATACGCCGTCACCCAACTCCAGAATCGAAATATCGAACGTACCGCCACCTAAGTCGTATACGGCGATCTTCATGTCGCTATTTTTCTTGTCCATGCCGTAGGCCAATGCCGCGGCTGTGGGCTCGTTGATGATGCGGCGCACCTTCAGACCTGCAATCTCACCGGCCTCTTTTGTGGCCTGACGTTGCGAGTCGGAGAAGTATGCCGGCACGGTGATGACAGCCTCTGTCACCTCGGTGCCCAAGTAATCCTCGGCGGTCTTCTTCATCTTCTGGAGAATGATTGCCGAGATCTCCTGTGGTGTGTATTGACGACCGTCAATGTCCACACGCGGCGTGTTGTTGTCGCCACGGATGATCGAATAGGGCGCGCGTGCAATGTCTGCCTCGACCTTGTCGTAGGTCTCGCCCATGAAACGTTTGATGGAAAATATCGTGCGCTTTGAGTTGGTGATCGCCTGCCGTTTTGCGGGATCGCCTACCTTGCGCTCGCCCTCACCCGTGAATGCTACTACCGACGGTGTGGTGCGGTGTCCCTCCGAGTTGGGGATAACTACCGGTTCGTTACCCTCCATTACTGCTACACAGGAGTTTGTTGTGCCTAAGTCAATACCAATAATCTTTGCCATACTGTTTTATTGTTTTTTAATTAATAATTATGCGTTTTGTGTTTGTTCGCCACGTTCCATACATAAACAAAGGTTGTACCAAACGGATTTTTCTGCCAATAGTCTGACAAAATGACATGCAAAATGTACGTTGCACGGCAAAAAGCCCAAATCGTGTTATTTTGGCAGGACATGGATGAGGAGTGAACCACTGGTCTTGCGCCGGCATGGTAGAATTGCACGGTTTTGCGACAAGAAACTGTTTTAAATTTATTCATCTCGTTCTTTTCGGCTTTTTTCGCCCCAGTTTTACAGGGCGAAAACAGGAATAAAAATAGTGCTAAAATAACTTCGGTAACAAATTCAAACAGCTTCTAAGTTTGGGATCAAGATGAAATTTCGGTGGAAAATGGCCGGTAAAAGTGAATCAGACGGAAATGCACTTCACGATCCTCGAGCTTGTCGAGAGGTCGCAGGGCACACAATATTCACGATC
>JAVXCD010000113.1:0-6335 GCA_036659655.1 Alistipes sp. | reverse complement strand
GTACTGTGTTGCCAAAGTCTGCGACCTCTCGACAAGCTCGAGGAGCGAGTGTGTCCTTGATCCAAAAAAAGAGTCCGCCTGAAATAATTTCAGGCGGACTCTTTTGTGTGCAGACCACGGAGTGTCGTGTGGATCTTAGGAACGAACGCAAACAAACTTGCTTGATTTGCCAAGAGACGACAGAATTTCTGCAAATAACTTTGACAACAAATTCAAACAGTTTCTAAATCAGGTTTTTCTGCTCTATCTCCTTGAAATAACGATAGGTGGAAACTTTGAGTTCGGTAGCTGCCGCATCGTCGCAGACCAAGATCCCTTTGGGGTGAGTTTGCAACGCGGAGATCGTCCATGTGTGGTTGTAGTTCCCCTCCACGCAATGGTGCACGGCACGGGCTTTTTTGTATCCGGTAGCCAGCACAAGAACCTGCTTTGCATCGAGCACCGTAGCAACGCCCACGGTCAGTGCCAGTTTCGGCACTTTATTGACATCATTGTCGAAGAACCGGGAGTTCACAACAAGCGTGTCGTATGTGAGGGTCTTGATGCGAGTACGCGACTGCAACGACGAGAATGGTTCGTTGAAAGCAATGTGTCCGTCTTCGCCGACACCCCCCATGAAAAGGTCAATGCCGCCGGCACGACGGATGCGCTCCTCGTATTGTTCGCACTCCGCTTGCAGATCGGGAGCATTGCCATTGAGGATGTTCACATTCGCCGGATCAATGTCCACGTATTTGAAAAAATTATTCCACATGAACGAGTGGTAACTTTCGGGGTGCTCCACGGGCAATCCGACATATTCATCCATGTTGAAGGTGGTGACATTTTTGAACGACACCTTGCCCGCTTTGTGCAAGGCGATCAACTCTTTGTAGGTTGACAGGGGGGTTGAGCCCGTAGGCAGCCCCAGTACAAAGTGCCCTTGTTTTTTATTGATTTCGTCTACGATATAACAAGCCGCCCAACGGCCGACATTTTCCGTTTTGTTTTCGATAATTAATCTCATAAACTAACTTATATTAAAGGATTAAAACATTTTCACAAATACCTCGAAGGCCTGATACTCGGCCATTCCCAATTTATCGTACAGATGCGCCGTATGCTGAGTGCGCTCCTCGGCACGTTGCCAAAATTCGCGCGAGTCACTGCCGGGGAAGGGTACAATATCTTTCTGCGACAGGTGGCGATAGATAGCATGGCGTTTCTTGATCAGTTCGTCGGGACTCAACGGCACCGCCATGTCGACCATGCCTAAATCCCACTCCTGCCAAGCTCCGCGGTAGAGCCACATGTGGCAATTCTTCATCCACTCATCGTTGCGCACAATCTCGATTGCCTCCAGCACAGCCTCCATGCAGGTGCGGTGCGTGCCATGCGGATCGGAGAGATCTCCGGCGGCATAGATCTGATTGGGCTGAATCGTCCGTAACAGCCGCACGATGATGTCAATATCGGCCTTCGACAACTGTCCTTTTTTGATACCGCCCGTCTCATAGAACGGCAGGTTCAGAAAATGGGCGTTGGTTTGCTCATTCAGACCAAACGAGCGGGAGGCTGCCCGCGCCTCGCCACGACGGATGGCGCCCTTTATGTCGAGCAGCGCACGCGGTTCGGGCTGTCCTTTTTTCTTACCGGCAATGATGCGTTTCACCTCTTCGTAGCGATCCTCAAATCCGAGTTCACGTGCGGTGTCGATATTCTGCAATACCACATCATCGTGCACCGCCACATTGCCCGAAGTCTCGTAAGCCACGTGCACATCGTGCCCCTGCTGCACCAGTCGGATAAAAGTGCCGCCCATCGAGATGACATCGTCATCGGGGTGGGGCGAAAAGATCAGTACGCGCTTGGGGAAGGGACTGGAGGAGACGGGGCGTGTCGAGTCGTCAGCATCGGGCTTACCGCCCGGCCAGCCGGTGATAGTGTGTTGCAAATCGTTGAATACCTTTATGTTGATCTGATCATAGGCACCGGCGTTCTCCAATAGTCCGCCCAACGAATTTTCGATATAATCTTTGTAGGTAAGTTTCAAGATCGGTTTATTCACCACCCCGCACAGCCATACCACGGCTTTGCGGATGAATTTCGGAGTCCACTCACAAGGACCCACCAGCCACGGGGTCTGCTCACGCGTGAGTCGACCTGCGGCATTCTCGTCTATCACCACCTCTATGTCTTTGTGCTCTTGCAGGTGCGATGCCGGAACCTGATCCGTCACCCCCTCCTCGACCACCTTCTGCACCACCTCGGCCTTCTCCTCGCCCCAAGCCATCAGCACGATTTTATCGGCACGCATCACGGTCTCAATACCCATGGTGATAGCGACTTTCGGTGTATTTTCCAATCCAAAGAAGGCATCCGACTGTATTTTGCGTGAGTTGTGAGTCAACTGCACCAACCGCGTGCGCGACTTGGCGTAGGAGCCCGGCTCGTTGAACCCGATCTGCCCCTGCTCACCCATGCCGATGATCATCAGATCAATCTTGCGTGCCGCATGGTCATACGAAGCACAGTACTCCGAGATTTTACTTGCGGGCACCGTACCGTCGGGAATGTGAATATTCTCCGGCAGCACATCCACCGAGTTGAGAAAATCCTCGTGTATACGGAAATTGCGGCTCTGCTGCTCGGTGGCTTTGATGGGATAGAACTCGTCGAGACTATACACGGCTACCTTGGCAAAACTCACCTGTCCGGCCTTGTAACGTTTCGTCAATTCGTGGTAGAGCCCCAGCGGTGTGCGTCCCGTGGTGAGCCCTAAGATAAAAGGTTGCGCCTCCTCGTAAATCTGGTTCGAGCAATGTGTCTCGTTATAGGTTTTGATCATTTTGACGATCATATCAGCCACGTACTGCACGCCCTGATATTCGCTTTCATAGACCACGGTGCGAATTTTTTCGCAGCGATGGATGATGTCTCGCGGAGCCAATGTGGAGATCAGCCCGCCGTCTTTGGGGAGAGAATATTTACTGTTCATAGGATATATTTATAAGAATTCGACATGTTCAAAAAATTGAGGCAGGTGAAAATCGGGGGTTGGATTGGCAATCGGTCTCCACGACAGGAAGTGAGGGTGCGAGAGGTTGTCGCCGCACTTGTAGAGGTTCATCGAGGCCTTCACACCCGTCCAGTCCGTCAGTGCATGCCGAAACAGAGCCTGCGGCGGAATGGCCAGCGTCAGCGACCAGCGGTTGTCGCCCACTCTTTCGTCAAAAGGCGTGTTGCCCAACGAAGCCCGGCGCAACACCGACTGCATCACCTGCGCCGTGGTGTAGGTGGGTAGGGGACGTTCCTTGCGGAAGGCCAGCAACATGCTGCCGATGCAGGTGGTCTCGAAGTTGTAGTAACCGCTTTGATCGAGGGCAATAAAAAATTCCGCACACGAATCCGTCCACACCTCGCCGTTGTCCTGTGTCACATGTGCCAGCGTGTAGTGCTCCTCCACGTCGAAGCGCAAAAACAGCAGTTTTCCCGTGTGAAACATCCGAAAAGCAACTTTCGGGGCATAGGGAAACTCCGCCGCCCAGTTGTTGCAGGCGATAGCCTGCGGGGTGATGGTGGCAAATGCCGCATCCACGGCTGCCGTCTGATCAAATGAGATGTTTTCTATTCGCTCGATTTTCATAGTTATTTCTTTTTTGCTGCGGCCGATATTTCACCAATGGAGCGGCACATATTCCGATACTGCAACTCCATGCTTTGCAACAATTTGTATTGGGCACGGGTGCGCACCAAGTTGTGGTCGCTGTATTTTATTTTGTAGTATTTATCGCCGTCGATGTAGTCCATCAGGAAGCGCAATACCTGCTCGAAAGTGATATAACGTGCCGAGAAGGCCAAATAGTCTATTTCAGGCTGCGAAAGTTGCCGGGCGCGCTGCGAGAGGAACCCTTCGGCATAGGCACGGAACATCTCCAGCGACATCGACACACGACTCAGGTCGCGGTCATCCTCGTCTCCGGTGTTGGTGTAGGAGCGAATCGCATCACCGAAGTCGTTGAGCGAAGGGCTGTTCATCACCGTATCGAGGTCGATGGCACAGAGCACATTGCCCTGCTTGTCGAAGAGAATGTTGTTGATCTTGGTGTCGTTGTGGGTCACGCGTGTGGGGATTACGCCACTCTCGACCAATGCCCAAAAGTCGAGCATCTCTTGGCGACGCGATTCCACCCAGCTGATTTCGGTTGCCAACTCTTTTTTGCGGCCTGCGGCATCTCTGGCCAATGCCTCGTCCCACTGCACGAAGCGGTGGCGGATGTTGTGGAATCCCTTGATGGTCTCGGCCAACGGCTCGTTGAAGTCCGCTAAGAGTGACTGGAATTTGCCGATTCCCTCGCCGCCCTTGCGCGCCAATTCGGGGGTGTCGGCATTGTCGTAGGAGATGGTGTCGTCGATAAACACCGACACTGCCCAGTATTCGCCTGCGGCATCTATGTGGTATAGTTTACCCAACTTTGTCGGCACGACGGTCATCGCCTCGCGCGCGGGATCACCACCGGCCTTCACCACGTGACGGCGGATGTGGTCGGTGACCTTGCGGATGTTCTCCATCATGGCAGGCACGTCGGGAAAGATCGCTTTATTTTTACGCTGAAGAATGTAGTTGGGCGCACCGTCTGTCGTGCGGACAATAAATGTGTCGTTTATAAAGCCATCGCCCAATGAGTCGATGGAGATGATTTCGCCTTGCAGGGCAAATTCGTGTGCAATTTTCTGGAGTTCGGCCTTCATAATTCAGAAGTTTTATAGAAATGAGGTGGTTGATTTCGGTTTCAAAGTTAATAAAAAATACGACTCGGTATCGTCTTTTTGTGCAAAAAAACGAGCCTGCGCTATGCGGGCTCGTTTTTGTACATGACATTTAGCGGATTATTTGTAGTATAAAATCATACTTTCCAATACCGTGCGGCGTGTGTTGGTGCTAGCATGTTCGATGACAAGTGACTTACCTTGTTCGGCTGCCGGAATATCCACAGTCAGGCAACCTCCGGAGGTCATCAAAGCATAGCCGTCGAAATTGCATGAAATTGAGGTTGCACCTGCCTTGAGCGTGAAATCGTTGTTCGGATTGCGAGCGTTGTTGGGTGCTTGCACGAAGACGATTTTAGTGATCGTTTTACCGGCGATTTGAGGCAATGTGATGGTGGTTGCACTGCTGGGCTCAAGTGACAGTCCGAACTGGGGGGCACTCTGCCGTCCATTTTTGATGTAAGCTATTTTTCCTGTTGAAGCGCCAAAGATCCAATCGGATGCAGTTCCGTCACTGGCAGTGAGAGATACGGTGACTGGGGTAGTAGTCGCCACAACATCGCTACCTTTGGTCTCGGTTGCGAAACTCTGCACAAATGTCTTCTCTGAGGTTCCTCCTGCGGTCGAAAGGGACAGCTTATTGATCTTATTGGAGAGGATCGTTATCTTCGGCAATGCGATGGTTCGGGTAAGGGTCTGTGTTGCGGTGGTGATCTCCAACTTCATATCACCGGCCGTCAACGTAATCGGATTGACCAGAAACCACACCGTGTAGTCTGTGCCCTTTGCCATTCCTGAGGGATAGTCCGCCATGAGGGTATTACCAAAGCCTGTCTTGGCTCCATTACCCCAAGAACCGACTGCGCATTCGCTAAAAACGGAGGAGAAAATTTTAGCATAGAAAAAACCTGTCAGCGGATTTTTCTTGACGGCAGCTTCACTTGGCGTAAGACGCACGGCATAAATGGATTCGCCCTTAAGCAACTTACCGGCATCAGCGATGGTAATCTTCAGGTGGGCGAAGAGCCGTTTGAATTGCAAATCTGTTTTGAGTAATTCGGTTTTGGCTGCCGGTACGTTTTCAATCGGCTTTCCGACAAGGTAATCGTTGTCGCTGTCAAAAGTGGCTGCTGTCGGATTCTGCACGGATGTGAGGATGCCGGAAATAGCATCTCCCTTCGCGTTTTTGCTGTTCGTGCCGACGTCCGGCAAGAGAAAGTAATAGTTGTAAGCAGCCGCACCTGCAATGGCTGCGTGAGTGAATGAATATTTATCGACAGTTATCTTAGCTGTTACCGGATTGTCAGCTTTATTATAAGTGGCTGTGTTGTGGCCAGTGCAGCATCCCCATAATAGACCGACATCGCCTCATCACCTTTAAGATGAATGCCTGTCTCGTCATAAATAGTACGCGACCCACCCTCTTCCCATGGCGTATCGCTGATCATGCCTGTTCGGGAAATGAGGTTTGTGGTCTGATCCGTTGTGTCGTCGATGTCTTTTTGACATCCGACAAGACTCAATGTTCCGCACATCAAGCCCAATAGCAATAAATTTGTCTTCATAGTCAGGTTGCAATTAGTACG
>JAVXCD010000112.1:0-6520 GCA_036659655.1 Alistipes sp. | reverse complement strand
GATCGTGAACTTTTCATCCATTCAACATGACACACTGTGCCTTTGCGACCTCTCGACAGGCTCGAGGATCGTGCATTTTTTTGCAATTTAGTTGTGGGAAAACAAGCATAAAAAGCAGCACCGGTGTGTGAACAATGTTGGGCGAAAAAAATTGAACCGCCAAATGAAATTCAAAAATGCGGATATTCGGACAATCGTAAATAAATTTGGATCTTGAGCAAAAAAAAGATAACTTTGAAGAACAAATGCGCATTAAGCAAAATTTATGAATCTTAGAAACTGTTTTAAATTTATTGGGGGTTCTATTTGCTTTGTGAGGAGCAAGCGGTAATTCTTGAATGAATCGATCTTCGAACCAAAACAATTCAACTCAAAATTGCGTCGACCAATGCAACCGGTTTCTCTGAATGTAATTTTATTTACCCATATTACAAATGACTAAACGAAGTCTACCTATTGCCACCATCATCCACCTCTTCGCTGCGGCACACGCCACGGTCGCCCTGTTGAGCCGTTCGCTCAACTACATCGACGACGTTCCGCTGACGGTGCTGACCATCCTGATGATCGTCATCATCTCCCTGCGGCGCGGATTGCAGATGGAGTTGGTCGCCGTACTCTCACTGATCGGCTGTTTCATGGGCTACCTGCTCGGAACCTATGGCGCAATGGGCATTTCGTTCATCATCCACAATGATCTCATCGCACCCGCCATCACCACCTTTCTGATCACCGAGATGGTCGGCTGGGCAACTTTCGTGCTATCTAAATACCGTAGTTCACACACCAACAACGAATTGCGCTGGTCGCCCAGCACTTTTCAGATCATCTTGATCGCCGCCGCCATCCTGTTGTTGCGCATCTCCTACACCTTGATTTTCCGTTCCGCCTACTTTGCACAGGCCGGCATCTACCCCGAATTTCAGCGGCTCTTCGCCAACACCTTCGCCCTGACTGCCCTGTTGTGCGGTAATATTATTTTCGTCAGCCTCCTGCCGCGATTGGAACGGCACCGCGAATTACGAACCGCAATCACCATCGCCTTTACCGCACTCTTCTCGCTGCTGATCACCCTGCTGGTCTACTACGAACTGCCCCAAGGCAACAACACCTACATGAACGGCATCTTGCTATTCCGCCTATACTCCGTTATTCTGTTGGCCGATATTGTCGTCTACACCATCATGAGTTTGGTGAATTACGTCCTCCGCTCGAACGTCGAACTGCGCAACGAACGGGGCAAAAAACATCAGGCTCAATATCAGTACAACAAACTCAAGCAGCAGATAAATCCCCATTTTCTGTTCAACTCACTCAACATCTTAGACTATCTGGTGCAGGAACAGCAGACCGAGCGAGCCAGTGCTTTCATTCGCAAATTGGCCAACACCTATCGTTATATGCTCAACAATGAGGACGAACAACTGGTCATGCTGAGCGAAGAGTTGGACTTTGCAACCATGTATATTGCGCTGCTACAAGAACGTTTTTCCAACGGGTTTACCGTGCAAACAACTATTCCGCAAGCAATGATGCGTCGTCACGTGATCCCCTGCTGCCTGCAACTGCTCATCGAAAATGCCACCAAGCACAACATCGTCAGCGCAGAGGAGCCGCTCATCATACAGATCAGCATCGAAGAGGGGCTGCTCACCGTGCGCAACAACCTCCAACCACGCATCAGCAGCCAACAATCGACGCACATGGGGTTGAAAAATATCCGCCAGCAGTACCTCGACATATCGGGACAGCCGATTGTGGTGGAAAAAACAAAAACCGAATTTTGCGTTAAATTACCCCTTTTATAGCCATGAAAGCATTGATAATTGAGGATGAAATTCCCGCACAGATCAACCTCACAAAAGCCATTGAAAAAAATTTCGACGACATAGAGATCTGTGGCGTTTTTCCTTCGGTGAAAAGCGCCGTCTGCCGATTGCAAGATACAGAGAATAAGCCGGATCTCATTTTTATGGATGTGGAACTTTCCGACGGCATGTGTTTCGATATTTTCGACCAAGTACAAGTGTCGGCGAAGGTCATCATCACCACCGCCTACGACAACTATGCCATCAAAGCCTTCAAGGTCAACAGCATTGACTATCTGCTCAAACCCATCGAGCAGGAGGAGTTGCGCAACGCCATCGAACGCTGCCGCAAAGCAATCTCCACCACCGAACCGGACTTCGACATCGAAGCGCTGCGCAACGCCCTGCTACCCGAAGGAGGCAAAAAATACAAAAAACGTTTTATCATAAAATTAGGGGACAAAATCGTCGTGGTCAATAGCAATGATGTGGCTTATTTTTATGCGGAAGACAAAAGCACTTTTTTGGTGACTAACGACGGGAAACGGCACATGCTCGACCAGTCGCTCGATGCAACTTCGGAACAGATCGACCCCGCCGTATTTTTCCGAATATCGCGAAATTGCACCGCCTCGATACGTGCCATAGGCAATATCTCAAAACACCTAAGTAACAGACTAAAAGTCAACCTTATACCAAAAGCCGATTTCGAGGTTTTCGTCAGTCGCTTTCGCACGACGGATTTCATGAACTGGCTGGAAGATAAATAACTACATAAAAACATAATTTCGGATATACAAATTGGTTTTTCAATAAAAAACACTATCTTTGTCCCTAAATAAATGTAACCACATGAAGTACTTTCAACTTTTTCTGCTTGCAACCATCCTAATGACCTCCTGTGCTTCACAGAAAAGAGCCTGGTATATGCAAGGTGCAACAAGCAATACACCGGAACGCATCGTAGCTGATTATCAGATACGTATCAAGCCATTGGATCGACTAACGATCGTTGTGAATAGCAAAGACCCTGAGTTGGCAGCCCCATTCAACACCTCCTCGTCGTACAACTCCCTTTCGGGAACACCTATGGGCGGCTACAACAATACCAATTACATTCAGACACGTACAGTAGACGAAAAAGGTCAACTCGAAATGCCTATCATCGGCATCATCAATTGTCTGGGAAAAAGCCGTAGCGAATTAGCCCAAACCATTGCTGACAAGATCATTCAAGGCGGTTACATCAAAGATCCGAACGTCAACGTACAGTTTGCCGACATGAAAATCTCAATCATCGGTGAGGTCGCGCGTCCGGGCGAATACGCAATTACCACCGATCGGGTCTCTATCCTCGATGCCTTGGCCATGGCGGGCGACTTGACGATCTATGGTCTGCGTAATGACATCGCCGTAATCCGCGAAGAGAATAACACCCGCACCATCCACTATATAGACCTCACCAAAACCGACATTTTCAACTCGCCCTGCTATTATCTTCAACAGAACGATGCCATCTACGTGAAGCCCAACAAATACAAAGCAGCATCAGGCGAAATCGGGCAAAATCGTAATTTCTACCTTTCGCTTGCCGGTACGGCCATCTCGATCGCTACCATGATTATCACCCTGACAAAATAGTCGCAACATCATGACAGATACAAATTTCAACCCAAATTCCGTCGGACAGGACAACACTGGAAGTGACGGTAATTTTTCTATCCACGACATTCTGCAAATGGTATGGGCCAACTGGTATTGGTTCATCATCTCCACGTTCGTATGTTGTGTCGGGGCTTATTTTTACGTCGCCAGCACACCCAAAATTTATAGTCGTGCAGCCACGGTGCTGATCAAAGACAGCCGCAAAGGCGGTGACACGGATCTGGCCGCATTCAGCGATTTGGCCGGTCTTCAGACGCGTCGCAATGTAGACAACGAGATTTACATTCTCCAATCACGCCGGTTGATGATGGAGGTCGTACAGAAATTAGGACTGACAGTGAACTATACGGCCGATGACCGGTTGCGCACGCAAGATCTGTATGGTCAGTCACCGATCGAAGCCATCTTCATCAACGACAACGAAAAACAAGGATTTTCGTTTCTGGTCACGCTGCTGCCCGACAAGAAGATCGAACTTTCGGAATTTCACGACCCGTTCATCAAAAAACAGGCAAGCAGCAGCGTCATCACAGCTCAATTTGGTGACACCATCGCCACCCCACTGGGTGAGATGATCATCAACCCGACACTCTATCTCTCTGCAAAAAACAAGCACAAGGAGATTACCGTCAGCAAGGGATCGCTCAACGCCGTAACGAACTACTACCGTGTTGCCGTAAAAAGTGCCGTCGCCGACAAACAGGCTTCAATCATCACCATCTCGATGACTGATCAGGTTGCCAAACGGGCTGAAGATGTGCTCAATGCCCTCATTGATGAGTACAACGACGATGCTATTCGAGAGAAGCGACGAGTCTCACTCGCCACGGCCGAGTTCATCAAGAATCGTCTGGCCATCATCGGAAGCGACCTGAATAGTGTGGATCAAGACATCGAGACCTTCAAGAAGGACAACAGGATGTATGACATCAAGACAGAGGCCACACGCAACATCACCGAAAGTTCTCAATACAAACAAGAGGGTCTCTCAGTCGAAAATCAGATTCAGATGGCCATCTTCATCAAAGAATATCTGACGGATGCCTCCAAAGCGGGTGAACTGATTCCGGCTGCCGTCGCGATCACCAACCAAGGCATTGCCACGCAGATCGCCAACTACAACGACATGATCCTCACACGGGATCGCCTGAGCGAGAACACATCGGGCAACAACCCCGTCATGGCAAATATGGACACGGGGCTCGCCTCTGTTCGCCGCTCGATCGTCGCATCCCTCGATTCGCACATCTCCACTCTGAAGATCCAACTTTCAGCCTTGCGCAGCGAGGAGCAGAGTTCGAACAACAAACTGTACTCCGCCCCGACACAGGAGAAACGCATTCTGGGTATTGCGCGTCAACAGAAAATCAAAGAGGAGTTGTATCTCTACCTGCTCAACAAACAGGAGGAGAACGAGTTGAGTTACGCCATCACGGAGAGCAACGGCCGCATTGTCGACTCGGCATTCGGAGGGGCAAATCCTGTGGCACCCAAACCATTGATGATCATGGCTCTGGCCATCATCTTTGGTCTGGCCATTCCTTTTGGTATCATCTACCTGATCGGCATACTCGACACCACCATCCGCGGGCGTAAAGACGTGGAGAACAACCTTAGCATACCCTTCCTTGGCGACATTCCTCTGCACGATGGTGTGGTAGAGTCAAACGGCATTGTCGTGCGCGAAGCGGGTCGAGACGCCGTATCGGAGGCCTTCCGCATCTTGCGGTCGAACATGTCCTTCATGAATCTCAACAACAAAGAGATGAAGGTCATCATGTTTACTTCTTCAAATCCGCACGCTGGCAAGACCTTTGTTTCGATCAATTTCGCACAGACACTGGCCATGGCCGATAAGAAAGTCATCCTCATCGACCTTGATTTTCGTCGCCACGCACTGTCCAATCAATTAGGTCACAAACGCGAACCCAACGGCATGACGGCCTATCTGGCCGGGAAAGTGAGCGACTTGAAAAATATTATTTTCCAAGTCGAAGATAATAAAAACTTAGACGTGATCTATGCGGGCATACAGCCGCCGAATCCTACCGAGATGTTGCTATCGAAGAAACTCGACACCACCATCCAAGAGTTAAGCACAATGTACGACTACGTCCTCATTGACACCACGCCCGCCATGGCCGTTGCCGACGCTCTGGTCATCGACCGCCTAACCGATCTCTGTGTCTATGTGATACGAGAAGGTGTTCTGGATCGCCGCCAGTTGCCCGACATCGAACAACTATACCGCGGAAAGAAGTTCCACAACATGAGCGTTGTTCTCAACGGCACCCACTTCTACAAGCGAGGTTACGGCTACGGTTATGGATACGGCTATGGATACGGCTATGGGAACAACGATACACACAAGCCGAAAACGCTCATGGAACGTGCGCGAAACTTATTTAAGAGATAAATAACTTATGGCAATACGCGATGCAATCATCGCCGTCGATTTTGACGGAACCGTAGTCACCCACGCCTATCCCCATATAGGGATGGATGCCGGTGCTGTGCCGGTACTCAAGGAGCTGATTGATAACCACTACCGCATTATCCTCTACTCCATGCGTAGCGGCACCTTGCTGGACAAGGCCATCCTGTGGTTCAAGCAAAATGGAATTCCGCTCTACGCCATCAACAGCAATCCGGAACAGCAGACATGGACAACCTCCCCAAAGATCCACGCCGATCTCTATATCGACGACAATAATTTGGGCTGCCCACTTAAATTCATCGATGGCGTATCACGGCCTGTTGCCGACTGGGTGCGCATCCGCGAGCAGTTGGTGCGCGAAGGGTTTCTGGACAAAGAGCCTCGCTCCTAAGCCCAATTTCTCCTATCCTGTTCGATCCGCTCTACTACCGGCGCAGTTTATTGCAAACTGCGCCGGTATTGTTTGACGGGCTGTTTAACAGATCAAGTTGAAATTCCGGATCGTGTGGGGATTTCTTGTTTGCGAAAATCCCCACACGATCCTCGAACCCGTCAAGAGGTCGCAAAGTACACAGGTCACGATCCTCGAGCCTGTCGAGAGGTCGCAAAG
>JAVXCD010000111.1:0-6541 GCA_036659655.1 Alistipes sp. | reverse complement strand
CTCGACGTAGTCAAAAGGTACTATGCCCTCGCCAGTTGTCCAGTACTGATTTCCCACATGTGTATTCTCCGGCCACATATACGGCCATTCCGCAAACATAGAGGCCAATCCTACCTCCTTCTTTACATAACACTGAGTTGTTTCGTTCTGATATGGATACCCAGTAGGCGTCAGGTGCTGTAATCCACAAAGCAGTTTTGTTAACTTTGGTGCTTTTTCTCCGATGAATATTCTCTTTATTTTGTCATTCTCATGGCAACGCAAAGTTTCCAAATTAGGCATCCGCATAAAATAATATCCTCTCTTTGCTATTTTTCTGTCTTTGCCGTCTGGAAAATCGCCGCCAGATGGATTTACGTGTACGGACGACTCCCAATTCCTCCAATCAAACAAGTTCTCATTATTCATATTCATCTTGTTGTTGGAGATATCTATGTACTTCAAATTCGGCAACATATCCGTTGTTGTGACAGTAGAGGGCAGTAGGTCGAAACCTGTCAAGAGGTTGTGAGAAAGATTTAGCCAACTGTACTCCTTATAAAATTTGGTCAGATCGAGCTTCGTAAGCTGGTTGTGAGAACAATCTAATATGTGCAGCGGACACTCTGCCTGCAACGCATTTAAATCCAAGGTTGTCAGATTACAGTAAGCGCAGTACAGGGTGACTAATTGTCTCGGACTATTCGGACCACCGGCGAAGGAGAGACCACCTGACAGCGGATTCCCGGTACATTTCAAATAACTTAAATTTGGATGATTGTTCAGCAACAAACTCGTTAGCTGATTCTCCGAGCAGTCGAAATCCTGTAACAATGACAGTGCTGCAAGACCACCTATCCTCGTTAATAAATTGCGCTCACAGGAGAGTATCTTTATGCCCTTGCACGGACTTATATCCAACGAGTGCATATTATTATTCCCACAGTGGAGCTCCATAAGTTTCGTAGCGTTTTGGAAACTTATCGGAATATTCAGCTGATTGTTAGAGCAGTCCAGCGTGGTTAATGCACTGGAGACAGGAAATTTCAACTCCCTCAGTCGATTGTTCCGACAATCCAGCTTCCATACTTGAGAACAAAGTTCGAAGTCTAATTTCAACAAATTGTTGCCATTGACATTGAGCTTGGTTAATCGTGTATTCTTGTTGAGATTCAAAGCAGTCATCTCATGGTATTGTACGGAGAGGGTCTCCAGAGCATTGAAATGTTCGATTCCAGCCAATGTTTTGATCTTTCGCTCCGTTCCACCCTCAACAGCATCAAGGTTCAACTCCTTTAACCCATTGAATTTGTCTATATTGGACTGACTACGGACATCTATGTCGTCTCCCAACAGCACCATACCATATTTTTTGACCAATATCTCACGGAATGTCGGATCCGGGAAATTAAGTACTTGCTTATCTATGTCTTGGTTAAGTTCTGGATATCCCCCCTGCATGTATTCCCCGCTGGCAATGTTTTGGTTCTTAAATTGCGCCTCGGTCAGAAAAAGTGCCATGCGTAGTGGCGTTGTCCCATTCGTGGTGTGCGTACCGCAATAAGCCTGCTCCAAGGCAGGGAGGTAGGTAATCGTTAATTCTGACAGCCGATTCTTATGACACCCAAGTTTTTTCAGGTTAGGGGTGCTACTTAAATCCAAAGTTGTCAGCTGATTTTCTCCGCAGTGGAGGGTCTGTAAGTTGGTGTTGTTGCTGAGATCCAAGTGCGTTAGCTGATTGGTCTGACAGTAAAGTGTCACCAGTAACTTATTCTGTGTAATATCCAACTCTTTCAACTGCATGTTGTTACAGTCGAGGGTAGTTAAAGCCGGGAAATACTCGATACCTTTTAGTGTTTGCACCTGCCCGTTGCCCACTTCTAACCGCATAGACGTTTTCTTTGCCATCGCCTCCGCCAAGGGTTTATTCCTCGGATCATCCATATCAATGTCTCCGTTCGGAAGACGAATGATTAGCGATGCGGAAAAGAAGATCGGTAGATGCACCAGGCGGAAGTTTGCATCGGGGAAATACCATAATTTCTTGGGCGCTAATGGTAGTACGCGCGATCTATTAACGGTCAGAGGTTTAGTCGTCTGCTTGTAGGTGATTTCATCGCCTTTTTCATCGTATGCCGTGAACTTCAGCCCCGCAGCATAGGTTTGCGCAGGCACAACAAAGTAGAAAGCCGTAGGAATGTCGGGCGAGAGTTGCATGTTAATGCCGAGCAGCGTCACCTCCTGCATGGCGGGCTCGGTCGCACCCTCCATCACCAAGAGTCGATCTGCTGTCTTCGTATCAACCGATACCGGACCGGAGACCTTTTCGCCTACTGTGGTCAACTTGATGCTGCCGACCTTCTCGTCACCTCGCAACTGAAATTTAATAACTCCACAAAGATTCGAAAATTGCAAAACCCCCTTCTCATCACTCTGCGCCACCATCGGATTTGCACCGTTGCCGAATGTTCCTTTGGCATAGGTTTGCTGTGTGGGGAGTGTGAAACGGAAGACATTATCTGTGTAAGTTGTGCGCGGATCATACGGATAGAGTCCACACGAAGTGGTTCCTGCAGGAAGTGGTGTGTTGCTAACGAATGTAGCTTGAGAGCCCGGAGGAGACGAGAGCGTGTATTCGGCTGTTTCTGAATGATCCTTGCGCACAACCATAATCTTGTCACCCGTCGACCACTTCACCTGTGCGCCATCCAGAGCCGTGCGGGTTTCGGAGGATGTTGGCTCTTCCTGTGGCTCTGCTGTGGCATTAATCGAATATTGACCTATCACAGCCACCTCTTCGGTTTCGTCCTTGGCGCAAGCGTTAAAGGTCATAGCTATCACAGATAGCATGAAACCAAAAAAAATTGTTCTCTTCATAAACTTGTCGTTTGTTGTGATTACCATGGATTCTGCTCCGGGTCGGTAGGCATATTTTCGTTATTGCCTGTGGCCGAGGATGCGGCAAAACCACACTCTACACGAAGGTCAATCACTTCGAGCGTCGGAGTTACATAGTTGAGCTCTATCGCTTGAGAATTGTTTGTTTTATACATAATTTATCTGCTTTAGTTTGGAAATATTTCCGTATGCAAATGTAATCAATTCTCCATTTACTTGCTTGAAATGAGCAGACAAGCCTCAAAAATTCACCCTTGAAATACCTTGATAATAAAATAAAATGCCCTTAAATGCGCCATGCGCCATTTTTTTCGTATATTCGTCGATAGTAAACCAAGAAACTGTTTATTACAAATCACTATCACCAACAAAGGAGAATATGGAATATACTGCCATTTTACGTCAAAGAGCAGCGCATTATTGGAACATCATTTTGAGCCGATTCTCAGCCAACCGAAGTGACATCATTGAGCGGCAACGGCTTGCGATCTTCTTGCTGTCGGAATTAGGCATGGTGCTCATAGGCATCGCGGCTACATTCCTCTATAAAGATGTGAAAACCACCTTCTTTTACATCAACAACACGACATTTATCGTACTCCCGATCGTGCTCTTTCTGCTCTACTACCGACGTGTGCTTTCGCTGTCGCAGGCACTTTTTTGGCACCTGATCTTGTACCAAGCAGCCGGTAGTTCCAAGATGATCTACGCCGCTCTCACCTCCACCAATCCACAACTGGCAGACGGCATTATCATCCTCGATATGAGCCTGCTCTTATCCTGCTTCTTGATCGCCTATCTCTCCTGTCTGCGCTATATCAACCTTGTGATTGTGATCTCTTCGGTGGCCACCTATATCGTAGTAATGTGTCTCTTAGATAGTCAGATACTGGAAAATCTGTTGCCTGTTTTCTGTATCATGTTTCTGCTCTACGGCACCTTTGCAAGTGTCATGAACCGCATGGTGTCGAACATATTTGATGAAAATCAGGAGTTGAAAATGGAACGGTCCGATCTCACCTCGCGCTTTGAGCAAAATAAAAAACATCTGGAAGCACTCATGCTATTGACCAATACACAGCCTTTGAGTCAGCAACAGATGAGGGACATTCTGGTGATTATGGGTAATAAAGCGGAGCAAAATTTGCGTAAAAAAATGCGCCACTTTATGGAGCAAGAGCAGTTTGACTACAACAGACTAACCGAGCGATTGCCCGAACTCACCCACTCCGAAATAGAGATTTGTGCCTTGATACTCAAGGATAAAAAGTTGATGGAGATCTGCCGTGACTTGAATAAAACCGAAACAAATATCTCCAGTCAGCGTTCGCATATTCGCACTAAATTAGGTCTGTCTATCCACGACAACCTCAAAACCGTCATCCAAATGCGCATGAAGAGAGAATAAGAAGCTGTTTTAACTTTATGAATCGGTCGGTTTGAAAATGGCAGCCAATTATTTCGACGATCCATTTTTCACACACCATCGCGAACCAATTTTTTTTCGTATATTTGCACACATTTAGGAGAATATGAAAAACATACGCAATTTCTGTATCATCGCCCACATCGACCACGGCAAGAGCACGTTGGCGGATCGTCTTTTGGAAAAGACCAACACAGTCGGAGTGCGCGATATGCAGGCTCAAGTACTTGACAACATGGAACTTGAGCGCGAAAAAGGTATTACCATCAAGAGCCACGCCATACAAATGGATTATACCGATAAGGACGGACAGCAGTATGTGCTGAATCTGATCGACACTCCGGGACACGTCGATTTCTCTTACGAAGTGTCGCGAGCCATCGCCTCCTGCGAGGGTGCGTTATTGGTCGTAGATGCCACACAAGGCATTCAAGCTCAGACAATTTCAAATTTATATCTCGCCATAGGCCACGATCTGGAGATCATTCCGGTGCTCAACAAAATCGACATGGACTCCGCCATGATTGACGCGGTGAAAGACCAAGTCGTCGATCTGTTAGGTTGCAAAATCGAGGACATACTCTGCGCATCGGGCAAAACAGGCATGGGCGTAGAGGAGATTTTAGAAGCAATTGTCACCCGTGTTCCCGCACCAAAAGGAGATGAGCACGCCCCGTTGCAAGCCCTGATTTTCGACTCGGTATTCAACCCTTTCCGGGGTATCATCGCCTATTTCCGCGTCTTCAACGGCACCCTCCACAAGGGCGAACACGTGAAGTTTTTCAACACCCGCAGCGAATACGATGCCGACGAAGTGGGGGTGCTGAAACTCAAAATGCAACCTTGCAGTGAGCTCAAAGCCGGAAACGTAGGTTATATCTGCTCCGGCATAAAAACTTCGGCCGATGTCAAGGTCGGTGATACGATCACTTCGATCGACAAACCTTGCAAGGCGGCCATTGCCGGCTTCGAGGATGTGAAACCAATGGTCTTTGCGGGTGTCTACCCCGTCGAGGCCGATCAATACGAAGACCTGCGCGCCTCACTCGACCGCCTGCAACTCAACGATGCCTCGCTCACCTTCGAACCGGAGAGTTCGCTGGCCTTAGGTTTCGGTTTTCGCTGTGGATTTCTCGGCCTGCTCCACATGGAGATCATTCAGGAACGGCTCTACCGCGAGTTTGACATGGATGTCATCACGACCGTGCCCAACGTCTCCTACCGCATCACCACCACCCAAGGCGAGATAGTCGAAGTGCACAACCCATCGGGACTGCCCGAAATCACCAAGATCGAGGTGATCGAAGAGCCCTACATACTGGCGCAGATCATCACCAAAACCGATTTTCTGGGCAACGTAATCAAACTTTGCATCGACAAACGCGGGGTGCTGAAGAATCAAACATTTCTCACGCAGGATCGTGTGGAGGTCAATTTCGACATGCCGCTTTCGGAGATCGTCTTCGACTTCTACGATAAACTCAAAAGTATCTCCAAGGGCTATGCCTCGTTCGACTACCACCGCACGGGCTATCAAGCCAGCCGGTTATCGAAACTCGATATTCTACTCAACAGCGAACCGGTGGATGCCCTCTCCGCACTGATCTATGCCGACCATGCCTACGATTTCGGACGCAAAATGTGCGAAAAACTCAAAGAGTTGATCCCGCGCCAGCAGTTCGACATTGCCATACAGGCTGCAATCGGTGCTAAAATCATTGCCCGCGAGACGGTCAAAGCTGTACGTAAAGACGTGACAGCCAAGTGCTATGGCGGTGACATCTCGCGAAAACGCAAACTACTTGAGAAGCAAAAAAAGGGCAAGAAACGAATGCGACAGATCGGCAATGTCGAAGTGCCCCAATCCGCCTTCCTCGCCGTGCTGAAAATGGATTGATGCACAGCATCCTAAACAAAAGCAAAGGATCTGATTACATACTGTAATCAGATCCTTTGCTTTTATTAGGATAACAACGTCACACGCCTGCATCCTGCATTGTTCTTACTTTGGATCAAGTGCAAAACCCGGTGAGAAATGGTAGGTGAAAAGTGGATCAGGCCGTAATTCTTGTTGGCGCAAATACACATACGATCCTCGTGTAATATATATAATCTGTAAATAGATATGTATCTGAGTTCTGTGTGACGAAGAAACACGATCCTCGAGCCTGTCGAGAGGTCGCCTGTTTGTTTTCGATCCTCGAGCTTGTCGAGAGGTCGCAAGTTTGTTTTCGATCC
>JAVXCD010000110.1:0-6544 GCA_036659655.1 Alistipes sp. | reverse complement strand
CCTTGAGGATCGTGTGGGTATTTTTATCAATAGGAGATACCGCTTAACCTCCCTTTATCATTGTGATTCCGACGCGGTTCGAACGCGTGACCTACTGCTTAGAAGGCAGTTGCTCTATCCAACTGAGCTACGGAACCATCGACATTTTTCACAAAATGCAGGTGCAAAGATACAAAAACAATTCACAATTACAGGCGATCCTCGGAGAAACTGCTGAAATTTATGAATCTTATTTGTTCGGGCTCTTTTTTCGGATGAAGCGATAATTCTTGCTGGAGGCTCGGTTTACACTGGTCTTACACTGGAAATGTTCACGCACCTCTCAACGAGTGTTCAGCATAAAAACCTTCTTTGTGCAAGGTTTTCAAATCGAACTGTTAGAAATTTGCCTTGATGCCGGCGGTGAAGTTGATGCCGTAATCGGGGAAGAAGGGGAGGGCGTACAACCGCTGATTGGCCAAGTTGCGGGCTTCAACAAAGACTGTGAAGCGACTATTCACGTACCAATCCACATTTGCACGCAGGTCGACGGTGAACGGAACGTTGTAGATTTCGGGAGGTGTAGCATCGAGTTTTGTTGTGTGGATCACCGTCCATTTGCGTTCGCTCTGCATGGTCGCCGAGAGCCCAAACGCGACTGTGCGAGCCTTGTATTGTGCCTTTATGACCCCTTCGAAGGAGGGCAACCCATTGTATAACTGTGTGTCGTCGTCATAAAAATTACCATGCAGCCCAAGCATCAGCTCAAGACGGCTTATGGGTTTATATTCGATTTCGCCATTGATGGAGGTCACCGTTTGACGAGCTTGCCACGCGACAAATTGCTGGTCTTGCACTGCCCAATAGACCTGATTCCGGCGGATCGACAACCCTGCATAGAGCCGATAGACGATCGACTCGCTACTATTTCGTCCGTCTACGCCCAGTCGCAAGTTGTGAAATGTGGTGTTTTTTGGCAGATAGAGCCCCATCGGCAAGTAGGGATTGCGACGCGAGAGCGAGCGGAAACTATTGTCTTGCAACTGCCCGTCGAGTTCGAAGTAGGGGGTCAATCCCTTCACTCCTAAATTCAGTCGTAACTTCGCAAAGGGAATCACGTGATTTGCCGACTCCTCGGCTTTGATGTTGTCGCGGAGATAATCCACTCCGGCTTCGGCATCCACCACGCTGCTTTTGTAGCCGTAGCGCAGGCCGACACTGAAAATATTGTTGCTGTAATCGCTGATTGCCTTCTCGCCCGACATCCGATCGAAGCCGCCCTTGAGCAGGAGTGTGTGGCGGCCGAATTGCCGTGCCAGAGCCAGACTGACTCCCACATTCAACTGCCGAGCCGGATCGCTGTCTTCGGGTGCGGAGGAGTGATCCAAGAAGTAGATTCCATGAAATTCGACATTGAAATTCAGACGGCTCAGATCCGTGAAATCATCACCTACACGCAAGTCAATATGCACATCGCTGTAATTGACTTTTGCACCGGCAGCGTCGGGATCGGCCTCTGCCGACCAACCGTAGCGGTGGTATAGCCGATTCTCGAAACTCAGGCCGCCCTCCAACAGGTGGTTGCCTAAATATTTTCCTGCCGCAGCACCGATGCGGTTAAGCATGCGGGTGGAGTTATTTTTGTCCCCAAAATTGTTCTTGATTTTTGCAAATTGCCCCTCGTGGTTGAGATACCCGACGACGTAGCCGGTACTCCTATTTTGACTCGACGCGTAGAAATCGAAGACCGAATTGAACGGATAGCCCACACCGGCCTTGACGTAGAATGGCAACGGACGGTTGAACTCCCAGTAGGTCACCGTGGCGGGGCGAATGGGGCGTGTCACCAAATTGGTGGTCAACGACAGGGGTGTAATCGAATAATCGATGTCGGGACGCATCTGTACCGTATCCACGCGATCGGGTTCAATGGCGATCTTGGTGGCCGGTTCCACACTGGGAATATAAGCCTTAGTTACTTCCACCTGCTTCTCCACTTGTGCGGAAAGCACGGTTGGCAGTACGATAAATAGGGTGAGGAAAATGCTATGAACTTTTTTCATCGTCGTTTTTTACTTCAAATTTTGGATCCGTTCTTTCGCCTCTGCAATAATGCCGTCGTCGGCGGGCGAATAGCCGTCGGCAATACTCTGGTAGGTGGCACGAGCCTGAAATGTGTCGCCACGTCGTACATAGATGTCACCTAACAAAATATATGCCTTAGCCAACCAATAAGCATGTGGCGAATTTTTAGCGGTAAAGGCGTAGATGGCATCCTCTGCTTTTTGCAACTCTCCGCCCGCGAAGAGATCCTCAATCACATAGTAGGTTGAGGTGGCACCTTCAAGGGTCTGCGCCTCGGAACTTAGTTTTTTGCAGATCTTTGTCGCCTGTGCATGCTTGCCCTGCTTGCGCAACTGTTGCATCTGTGCAAATTGTGATTCGCGCTGTGCTGTTGCTCCGGCAGCCGGACAGGCAGCCACGTCGTCGGCCATCTGCACGATTTTCGCCGCATCACCCTCCGCCACGCATGCCCGTACATAGCCCGTCATGGCATCCGCCTTGGTGGTGGCGGTGTGCGAGACGTCGTAGAGTTTGCGGTAGGCTGTCGCGGCTTCGGCATAGCGGTGATCCTCGAAAGTCAGTTGTGCGAGTTTGTCCAGAGCCTTGGGGGTGTATTGACCGGTGCTTTGTTCGGCTAACTGCGTGAGGGTTTCTATGGCCGGTTCGCGCTCATTTGTTTTTAGGTAGCAGTCGCTCAGACAAAATAGTGCGTCGGTGATGTAGTAGCCTTTGGGGTAACTTTTTATGTAACTGCGCAGTGACTTTTCCGCATCGTCGTGATTGCCGTTGAGGTAAAACCGCTGTGCCGCAAGATACGACAGTGAATCGCGGGTCATCTCCGTGAGGTCAGTCTCCATGCCCACCTTCTCGGCGTATGTAAAGTAGGCATCCACCTTTCCGTCCGCCACATAAATCTCGCGGATACCCTGCATGGCATCTTTCGCCTCAGCCGATTGTGGGGCGGTAGTCACAATCAGATCGTAGTATTTGAGCGACTTCTGTCGGTCTCCTAAATTCAAATAGGCCAGTCCCAAATCCGAGAGTGCTGATGTGTGCAGCGGCGAAGAGGGAAAGCGTGTGACGAATTTCTCCAATACGGAGGCTCCGTTGTTGTATTGTTCCTGTTCTATATAGGTATGCCCCAAATTGTAGGTTGCGTCGTCGATATAATCGCCCTTGTCGACTTGCATGATTTGTTTTAATGCCTCGATCTTCGGGGCGGTTCTGCCCAAAATGCCGAGTGTCACGGCGCGCTGATATTGAGCGTAATAACGTCCCTGATCGGTGGCTGCGGCTGCGATCTCATATTGTTTGGCAGCTTGCTCGAAGGCGCGATCCGAATAATAGGCATCACCCAGCCGATTCTGCGCATCGGTGCGATAGAAATCGGCGGTGGGGTGCAGCGATAGAAAGCGACTGAATGCCTGTTGTGCCTGATTCCGATCTTGTTGCGCCAACGCGCAGTAGCCTAAATTGTAGTAAGCCAAAGCATATTCCGCCGTGTTCTTCGGGGCTCGTACCAAGTACGCGTTGTATTGTGTGACGGCGGCGTTGAAATCTTCCTGTGCAAAGGCAATCTCACCCAACCAGAACGCTGCGAGTGCCGTGTACTTCGGGCTGACGCTGGTTGTCGCCGACTCGGCTAAATATTGTTTTGCTTGTGTCAATTCGCCCTTGGCATAACTCTCCAACCCGCGAAAATAGGTGATCTTTTGCATGGCGGCCTTGATGTTGTTGTCGGGATTGGGATGCTGCTTGATGGCCTGATAGGCCGCATCGTAATTGTGGGAGTTGTAGTAGGCAGCAATGAGCAGATTCCGCACTTCCGGAAGCCGCTTTGAAGTGGGGTACTTGTTCATGTAACGGCCTAACACATTGATTGCTTCGTTGAAAACTCCCCCACCGGTTTCGTATTGCAATTTGCCGTAGTTGAACAGGGCCTCCTCTGCGATCTGAGGATTGTAGGCCTCGTTGGAGGCCATGGCAAAAGATTGCATGGCCGACTGTTTTTCTCCGCTACGCAGGTAGCAATCAGCTAAATGGTAGGAGGCATTTTGTGTCAGTGCATCGTCCGCTCCACATGCCCTGCGTAGGTACTCCTCTGCCTCGGCATAACGTGTCGAACGGTAGAGCGAGAAGCCCATCAGGTAATTCTCGTCGCGACCCAACTCGCCACCCGCAGCGACATAAGCATTCAGGTAGTGGGCTGTCTTGGCGTAATCTTCCAGATGAAACCACGATTCGGCCAGCGTGCGTCCGAGTTCGAGCCGGTGATGACCCGTCGCCTGTTGCAGCAAAGCATCCCCTTGTTCGGTTACATAACGGTAATTACCCTGCTTAAACTCGATTTGCAACAGGTAGTAGGGTATCACCGCGCCGTAGGTGTCGCTCTTCAGCAACGTGCTGAAGCCTTGTTTTGCCTGCGCATACTCCCCACGCGAATAGGCAATGTAGGACTTATAATAAAGTGCATGATCAGCGTAGTCGCTGTGAGAGTCTATTTTGTCGAAATAGGTGTAGGCCTGATCGTAGCGGCCGTTTGCGAACTCCACATACCCCCGTCGCATGTTGTATTGTTGCTTGCGATCGGCACTCAAGGCAGCATAATTGACCTCTGAGAAGAGTCGTTCAGCCCGCTTCATGTCGCCCCGTGTACAGTAGTAGGAGGCCAGTGAGAAGCGTACGTCGTTGTTGTAAATCGAATTAGGATAACGCTCCGAAAAACGTTGTAAGGCCGCTTCGGCATCTGCACTGCCCAACTCCACGGCACAGGCTGCTAAATAATAGTCCACCTGCTGCCGCTCCTGTATGTCGGTGGCGGCGAGTTCTGCACGGGCGTGCAAAAGTTCGTGCCGGGCATCCGTCCATCGGCCGGCTTCGAACAGCGATGTGGCACGAGCGATCACGGCGTGGGTTTCGGGTGTGGCGGCCTGCGCTCCGATCGAGGCAAAAGCACATAAAAATAACGCGAGGAGGAGTATTGTCTTTCTTTGCATATTCACAACTTCTAATGACGGACAAATATACGATTTTTTAACCATTCAACCATCAACAGGAACGATTATTGCCTGCTGTTTATTGTAATTCTAAAATTCTGTATTATGATTGAAAAAGTAACGTTACGCCTGACTAAAGAGGCGGGATTCAGACTGGAAGGAGTCACTAAATGCAATGAGCTTAATCCCAAAGCACTGTTCCTTTATGCCGGAGCCAAATGCGCCGGACTTACTGTATTGCATATCATGGGCAAGGAGAAGGTGTATCCGAAAAATTTCGAAATTACCTTGTCGGGAGAACTTTCCACAGACACCGTGCAGGCCGAAAGTGTCTTCAAGTCGTTCCATGTAGTCTATAATATCGAATGCGACGACATGGCCGATCAGATCAAAATGAGTCGTGCTGTGAATCTGGCACACGAAAAACATTGCGGATTGCTCCGTATGTTTCGCGCCATTGCGCCCGTGGATCACGAAATAGCGATCGTCAGCACCGAGCCCGCACGGGCTTAGGATCGGCCTTCAGGGGTGACTCACTCCTCCGCTCGCGCTTGTCGCGAGGTGGAGGGGTGCTTTTTGTGCTCCCCATAGTAGCGATAAACAACCTCCAGCGTGGGCTCTTTCGATAGGTCTCCGGGATTTGTGCCCATCACACCTTCGGGAATAGGCTCGCCGAGCGATGCAAAATGAGCGACCCAGAAGGCAGCTGTCTCGCCATGGGCATTGCGAAAAGTCATTGGACGAGCCGTGAACAGCGGGTTCCCCAGACTATCGCGATAACTTTCATACACCAATTCACTGCAATACATCTTGCCGTTATGGGGCAGGTACGACCAATCGTAGGGCTGGTTGAGGTATTCTTTTGCCCGTTCCACAGCCGCACGGATCGGTGCGTTTGCGCGCAAGCGTGCGACCATGACTGCGGGACGTCCCTCTATTTTGGCAGACGAACGAAGAAAATCTGAGAGCGGAGTGAGTCTGACACCCCCTTCACTTGCGGCTTCCAGTGCATAACAGTTGTTCTTCTCAACGACTACAATGGCTACATGAGAGAAATTTAAGTTGTCGCGGCTACTGGTTACTGCTGTGATGGCATTCGCCAGATTAGAGGATTTATTGACTTGAAACAGCAGATCCCCCGTCTCCACGGAGTAGGTGTTGTGAGCGCAGGAAACGACTATTAAGGCTATACCTATATATAATAAGAGACTTTTCATAATTCAGGTTTATCTGATCACAAAGATATTAAAAATATTTTACAACCTAAAATGTTGATGTTTAGATGGGTGTGACAAAGTGTGTAAAATAGTATGAAAATAGTTCGGAATATATTTGGAAATACGGTTTTAATAGGCGTATCTTTGCAACCGCTCCGAGAGAGAAACACCTCTCAAAAGCACAACAAAAACGGTTCTGAAAAAGATTTTAAAAATTTATCCCAAAAGATTTGGTGGTTACAAAAAAAGGCCTTACCTTTGCACCACTTCCGCTAAAAAAAGCGGGGA